>JAHLBL010000179.1 GCA_020625635.1 bacterium | reverse complement strand
GAGCATCTTCGGCTCATCGTCGATCGCAAATATCAGCATAAGCTTACACCTACTCTTTCGGAATTATGATCGTCGCGATGGTTCCCTTATCGGATGAATCTATCCGCAGGCTGCCGCCGCAGACCTTCTCGAGCCTGTCACGCACATTTTGAATACCAATATGAGTTTCTCCGTCATTGGGAAGCGTATCCGGATCAAAACCGGGACCGTCATCCCTGACCGATACCTCATAGCTGTCGTTTTGCTCACGAGTCGAAATCGTCACGCAGCCTCTGCCGTCGTCGTTTTCGCGTACACCGTGGCGCACGGCGTTCTCCGCTAACGGCTCCAGCGTCAGCGCTGGCAGCTTGAAATCCGTACAGGAAATGTCATATTTTACTTCGAGCGCGTCCTCAAAGCGTATCTGTTCCAGCTCAAGATAGAGCTTGGCGTGGGACAGCTCCTTCTCAAACGGGATAACGCCTTCGGTTGAAATCGAATCCATATTGCCGCGCAGATATCGAGAGAATTTGACGGTCGCCGCCTTAGCCGCCTTCGGGTCACTGTCGCACAGTTCCTCGATCGCGCCGAGAGAATTGTAGAGAAAATGCGGCTTAATCTGCGTCAGCATCATTCCCACGCGCTGCTCCATCATCAAGCCCTTCTCATGCTCGCGGACAAACCGCATATGCAGCCAGGTATAATAGAAAACATTACTTGAAACGATCACCGCCGTAAGATAGTCCACTACCTGATACTTATAATTGATTGTCATATCCGCAATGATACTCAACACGATGACGGGTACAATCATCACAGGCAAAGACATCTCGCCTTTGCTCACTCCGCGGTACTTACAGATCGTCCGCCACAGGAGATATGCCAGCAATACCAGACTGATATATAGGCTGAAATTCGAGAGAGGACCGCCGTTATAATTGTTGCCATCGCCGATCCAAAAGGTCAAGCGAGAAAACAGCGCGGTCATATAGAGAGCCGCATTGACCCCTACCATGATCCACGGGATAATATAATGCCTTTCGGGGGTGACGATATACAGGAACAGCACCAGAATCGCGGGTCTTATCGAATAACCGAAGATGGCGACGATCGTTCTGTAATACGGGTAGGGATAATAGTTTATCAGCAGATATTCAACTACATTCTGCGCAATCAGCAGAAATATCAGCAGATTGATAATCAGAAGGTATCTGCGATGCTTTTTGCTGATAAAACCGTCTAAACGAACAACAAATGATATCCCCGCTACCTGCAACAGCAAGGCTGACATAATAACAAGATCAGAAGCCGTCAATACCATATACACCCCTCCCCTTCTTCATCTGTCCGCAATCGTATACTCATTATACAATACTTAGCTGAAAATGCAAGGGATAAATTATTTGCGAAAAAAAACACGGAGACATTTCTGCCTCCGCATAAAAATATATTTTGTTATCCAAAAAAGAAGTCATTATCGGCTGTGGGAGCTTTGTTGTCTGCCGCAAGGTAAGATTCGCTTTGAGCAAAAACAACATCATCATCCGTTTTGGGTTTGTTATCTGTAGCCGTTTCTTCTTGTGTGAAGAACACTTCCTCGCCGACGACTCTAACTACACGTCCGCTTTCGTCGCGTTCGATATTGTTCTTTTCATCGCCTGCAAAAGCTACCAGCCGTATTATCTCAAATACAAGGAACACAAGCTTTATGAGCAGAAAGACAACCAATCCAATCAACAGCGAATAACCGAGTATATTGGTAAGCAAATTATAGCGAAGAGCGTAGAACAGAAACGCGGCTCCGAACACAAACTCAATTATTGTCGCGAGCTTTGGAACAAGAATAACCGCGGCTACAAAGAGTAATAACGCTATCATCCACGTTACAGTTAAAAAGGTTGAGTTGATGAAATTGTTCGGGTAAATTCTGTTTATCCGCAGATATGTTTGCTCCAACACAACATTAATCGGAATAAAATACAACAAGACAGGCAGTATTCTCTGTGAGAGCAGAGAGTACCACAGCCCTAATCTTTGTTTAAAGTCGCTGATTTTAATTATCAATTTCTCCGCGCCGACAGGCTCTGCTTCATTTTCGTAGGTTTTATTATTCATCATAATCAATATCCAATCAATGTTGATATGCCCCGCCCGAAAGCGAGGCATATCTGTTATTAAATCACATTAGTCATTCCGCCGAGTCCATTTGATTCAGACGATGAAACTGAACCGTCTAAATTGAAATTATCCTTGACGTTAGGGTCTATAACGCCCGATGAGCAGAGGACATCTGCTTTAGTGAGTTCTTCAACTGCAATCAGAGGAGTTTTATATAGATTTTTCATTTTGTTGCCTCCTTATCTGACCGCGTTTTCGAGCGTTTCACAGCTTGCGCAGCAGCCGCGGAATATATCTCCGTCTGAATTTGTATAGGATGAGTAATATCTTACTCCGTCTATCTCAACATAGAAGCGAGCCGCTATACCTTGGTTAGCTTCAATATTATTAACAGCAAGAGTAACGTATTTATACTCTGTAGATGTATCATCCTTATCGCCGTAACGGGTATCACCTGTGATGTTGTTGGAAGTATCCTTGCAGGAAATAGACTTTATATTATCGCTATGAGATTCAAGCAGCTCCTGCATTTTATTAAATCCGCCTGCGGTATTAAACTCTGCCGTACTGTTCTTTGAGGTCTTTACAACCTCAAAGCCGTAGTCAATATTATCCTTACCGACAAACTCGGAGCTGAGCTCTGCTACAAAGCGCAAGCCTGTGCCTGCCGTGTCAGTCTTAATCGCTTCCTTCTTCTGAACACCCAGGAGCTTTGCCTTTTTATATACAAGCTCGCTTGGGAGCGCAAAAAGGTTACTATCCATAGTAAGCGCGTCAGCGGCTGTAATGCTCGGATTGTACTCACTGTCGAGAGGATTAACAAGCGCCTTTATGTCGGTATAGGTATCGCCCTCAAACGTTGCCGACGCGGTGTACTTCGGCGCACCGTTTTCATACTCTGATGTTATTTCCGCGTCAACCGTTTCCTCATGACTACAGCGTGAGTCCGAACAGGTAAATTTAGCTGTAGCGCTGTTGTAATCGTCAGACCAAGTCCAAGAAGGCTCGCCGTAGGTATGGTCGTCGGTAAAGATATAGGATATACTCTTCTGCATAAATGAGCTTCTGTTAAACTTTGTAGCGTGCTTTATGCGGGCGGTAACAGTCATATTATTGAATATGCCTTTGCCCGAAGTTATAACTCCCTCATAATCAAGCTTAATATCAAGCGTATAGTTATTGGGACTGTTTGCCCACGAGAATGCATAATCGCCGATTTTGTTAAGTCCGGAGGTATCTCCGCTTACCTTGGTTACGTAGAGCACATAGAATGTATATCCCTTAATCTCCTTGATGTTATCATTCAGTACCAGCTCAAACTGAGTTTTGGTGCTTGAATAGAGCCTATCGTCACCGTCGCTGCCAAGTACGGTGATTTTCTTTCCGTTAAAGGTTTTCGGAATTACAAGCTCTGTGAGATTATCTGTCGGTCCTGTAAAGTAATTAATCTGATACTCCGCGTCGTTGTTAATCAGCTTGAAGTCAAAGTATGACAGAGCGAGTTCGTCGTCGCTGAGCTCATCGCCCATGGTTCCGTCGCCGTTGACGGCGTAATTTTTGCCGTCCATTTCATAATGCTTCTTTGTACCAAGGATATATGCCCCGTTCGAGTCGATATACGGCTCTGCCTTATCAACATAAACCGCCTGACTAAACTGAGCGGTATAGGTTATATCGCCTGTAACGGCGTTGACCTCGGGAGACCAGCCGGAAAAAGCATAACCGTAGTTTTCGTATGCGGCTTTTGTCGGTGTATCGCCGTCATATGTCGGGGTTGTGCCGTAGGGGACATTCTC
>JAHLBL010000178.1 GCA_020625635.1 bacterium | reverse complement strand
CCCCCGACGGCGCTGTTGTAAAGCAGGGCGCGGTTGCTCCCAAAATGATGAAGAACACAGGCCCCGCGCGTGTATTCGACTCCGAGGAGAGCGCCTGCGAGGCTATCTACGGCGGAAAAATCAACGCGGGCGACGTTGTCGTTATCCGTTACGAAGGCCCCAAGGGCGGTCCGGGAATGAGAGAAATGCTCGCTCCGACCTCCGCTCTCGCGGGTATGGGACTTGATTCCTCCGTATCGCTCATCACTGACGGACGTTTCAGCGGCGCTACTCGCGGCGCTTCAGTCGGTCACGTCAGCCCCGAGGCTGCCGCGGGCGGTCTTATCGGACTTATCGAGGAGGGCGACACCGTAACTGTCGATATCACGGGCAGAAAGCTCACACTCCACGTTGACGACGCTGTTATCGAGGAGAGAAGAAAGAACTACAAGGCTCCCGAGCAGGAGCTCACGGGCTATATCAAGCGCTACGCCAAGCTTGTAACATCAGGTTCAACAGGCGCTGTTTTTGAGAAGTAAGAAGGGGTTTTATTATGAAAAGAATATTATGCGTCGCTTTAGCGGCGGTTATGCTTATCGGAATGTTCACTCTGAACGTCTCTGCCGCGGCAGTCGCGGAATCCGTTGAGCTTGAGGCGGGAGAGGCTATGACCTTCTCCTTCGTTGGCGCGGATATCGTCTCGAGCGTTTCATCTGCTCCAAAGGTCGCGAAGGTAAAGGGCAACACCGTTACCGCTCTCACCAAGGGCGAGGCTTCCGTTACCGCGAATCTGTCAAACGGAAAGACGCTCGTTTACAATATTACCGTTACCACCAACCCCAAGCTTATCGGCGTCAAGAAAAAAGTGCAGAAGTACTATACGTTCACCGTAGCGGTCAAGGGCGCGGCGACTAAGGTAAAATACTCCTCGAGCAAGCCGAAGGTCGCGTCTGTTTCTGAGGACGGGGAGATCACCTCGCTTAAGGAAGGCAAGACCAAAATCACCGCCAAGGTCAACGGTATAACGCTCAGCTTTAACCTCGAGGTCTATGTCAAAGAGATAGTCAGCAACTATAAGGCTACCTTTAAAAAGGGAAGCACATACTCGCTGTATTACTCCGAGGTCGGCAAGAACCCGAAGATCGTATCGAGCAAGCCCAAGATAGTTAAGGTAACAAAGAGCGGAAAGCTGAAAGCCTTAAAGCGCGGCAAGGCGACCGTCACATTCTCCAAAAAGAATGTAAAGGCAATCGTCAAGGTCACTGTAGTATAATAACAAAGGAGCTGTGTAAAAACGGCTCCTTTCCCTTTTATATTAATAAAATTAAAAATTTTTCAATTTGTAATAAAAACTCGCTAAAAGGCTTGTGCATTGAGTTTTTTATTTATACATATTCCACATTAATGCCTCCGTTACCAAAAAAAGGTTGCAATTTTCTGCAAGGTTTGTTATAATAGTTACAGATTTGTTACAAACCGCACTGTAATTGTTACAAAATCGTGTGGTTTTGGAGGTCTGAAAAGTATGAAAACACACTTAAAAAAGCTTATCGCAATCGTCACCGCGCTGGTCGTGCTGTCGTCAGTCTGTGTTGTGAGCACAATTTCACCGAATGCTGCGGGCACGGGAGCAGGTCTTGCGGAATGGGCGCTTACAGCTTACTACGAGGGCTGGGACTACGTCTGGGGCGGAGCGAGCCGCGGAGCGGTTGACTGCTCGGGTCTCATCTACTCCTACTCTCCCACGGGCTCACGTACCGAGATGGTAGACACCTCTCAGGAGTGGGGCTATGTAAGCAGCGGTATCCCGAGAGTCCACGGTCTCGGACTTCATCAGCCGGGTCACTACGGCGTGTACGTAGGCAACGGAATGGCTGTTGACGCGAGAGGCACCGACTACGGTGTTTGCTATGAGTCCACATCAAGCAAGGCTTGGGTGGAGTGGTTTAAGGTTTGCGGAGTTTCCTATCCCTCAACGGGCTGGGTTAAATTCAACGGCGAGTACTTCTACTATGAGAACGGCGAGTATGTCGTTAACACGAGCAGAACTATCGGCGGCGTGACCTACAGCTTCTCCTCGAGCGGCGCTTCGGACCAGACTCCGAGCGATATGAGCGCGGTTGCCAACGGCTCGGGTTCATCCGACTCAGGCAATTCGGGCGGTTCCGGTAAGAAAAAGTCAAGCTCATCTTCATCATCTTCGTCTTCATCAGGCACAAGTAATCCTAACGTACTTAAGCTCGGTTCAAGCGGAGACAAGGTAACAAAGCTTCAGAACAGACTCGCGGAGCTCGGCTACTACAGCGGCCCCGTAACAGGCTATTTCGGCGAGCTTACCGAAAAGGCGTTCAAGAAGTTCCAGAAGACCGCAGGTCTTTATGTCGACGGTATCGCAGGCACAGACCTTGAGATCCTCTATTCCGACTCAGCTCCT
Organism: bacterium; assembly: GCA_020625635.1. Taxonomy (GTDB): domain Bacteria; phylum Bacillota; class Clostridia; order Oscillospirales; family Acutalibacteraceae; genus Ruminococcoides. The sequence continues at coordinate 1,480 of JAHLBL010000178.1, read as the reverse complement.
TCCGCTCCCGCGAAGACTGAGAAAAAGGCTAAGAAGTCTGAGAAATCGGAGGAAGCCGAGGAAGAGACCGAGCCCGAGGAGGAGAAAACCTCTTGGCAGCTCGGAGATCAGGGCGAAAAGGTCGTCGAGATTCAGAACCGACTCGCTGAGCTCAACTACTACAACGAGGAATCGACAGGCTATTTCGGCGACATCACCGAGAACGCTGTTGTAGCATTCCAGAACGCAAGCGGACTTGAGCCCTCGGGTATTGCCGATGAGGACACCGTTGCGGCTCTGCTGGCGGACGATGCGGTAGAAAACCCGCTCTTCGCTGAGGATGAAGAGGAAGAAACCGAAGAAGAAACCGAAGAAGAAACAGAGGCTGAAGAAGCCAACTACGAGGAATACGAAGCCGAGGAGGTAGAGGCTGACGAGGCTGAGGAGCTCTCCGTATACGAAGTAGCGGAGGACAACGCCGAGAACGCTCAGAGCATTGTCGTTAAGACAAACAAGCTTTCCAAAAAGGCTCTCGCGGGCGCGATCAAGTCGGACGAAAAGTTCGTATCCGTTTCCCCCGAGGAGCACAACACAAACTTCCTTATGTGGATGCTTATCGTATTCGCTCTTGCCGCTGTAGTAAGCGGAACAATGTTCGTAATAAGCCGCAGGAACGCGAGCTATTCGGGCAAACGCTCCAAATCAAGGAGCGAAAGAATGACAGTAAGATACTGGTAATAACAGCATTGTCATTATAAAACCGACGGGCTGCCGAAAGGCAGCTCGTTTTTGTTATGCCTCGTCTGTCGCGGCGCCGGTGTTGTGCTCGGTTTTCGGCAGTGCTCCAAGCCGTCCCTTGGGGGAAGGCTCACGCTTAAAACAACCGCACGCCCTGTTCGAATCCCTGACCTTATGAATGCGAACCATACGCTCTCCTGAAAGAGTGGCTTACACACCCCATGTTTTTTCAAAAACCAATCCGCACATTCGATTTATCGGTGTTCTCCGTTTATAATGGAATCATCAAATAAACGGAGGTATTAAAATGAGAAATTCAAAGTATCACATTTATCTAACGCCCGATGAGCGGCGTACGGTCATCAACAGCCTGATTGATTTAAGGAACGACCTCTTATCACAGGGCAGATACACCGACATCATTGACGAGCTGCTAATCAAGCTCACAAAAGCCAGAATCAAGAAAATCAAAGTTGAGGAGGTTTGAGTTATGGCTACAAAGATCACATACACGCAACAGGGAGATTATCTTCTGCCCGATTTGAAGTTGCCCGAACAGCCAAAGGTCGAGATTGGAATCTGGGGCAAACGACATTTGCGCTACATTAAAAACCATCATCCTATCCGCTATACTAACCTGCTAACGAGCTGTAAGCTCACCACCTACTACGCGATTTGTTTGCAGAAAAAAGCATAACCACCTGAAACAGAGGTGGTTATGCTTTTTAGTATGACGGGCATATCAATGCTCTGTGGTGAAAGT
>JAHLBL010000177.1 GCA_020625635.1 bacterium | reverse complement strand
GGGGAAGGCTCAAAACAAACGAGCCTTCCCCTTGATAAATTGCTGTATTGATAGTTGAAAGTGAATAGTTATAAGCAAAACAACGTGATTTTTAAAGCGTTGTGTTTTAACTATACTACTATCCGCTTTTCACTTAATACTTATCACTGTTGAATTGCATTAGTAAATATGGGGCTGCTCTTTTGAGTCAGCTCCAATTATTCTATTTAAGTGTTATTCAATATTTAAAATATATGAAAAACCTGTTATATCAAATATTTCTTTTACCGTTTCGTTTACATTTTTGACTGTCATATTTCCCGCGCCCATATATTTTTGCGCACCGAGCAGTATTCTGAGTCCGGCGGAAGAAATATAGTCGAGTTTTTCAAAGTCAAATATCAATTGTGTACATTGATTGATTTCGCTTTTTACTGTCGATTCAAGCTCGGGAGCCGTCGCCGAGTCTATTTTTCCTTTGACTGTAATTGTAAGAATTTCGTTGTTTCTTTTTATGTTGATGTTCATAATTAACCCTTAATTCTTTTCAGCTTAATCGCTTTTTGCGTTATATCATACGGCGTGCGTCCCGTTACGGCGGCGCAACACTCATCTACGGTTTTCTGCATTTTCAGCGACATTTTCCTGATATTATTGTAGACGGTCTCGTCGTCTGTATCAATTATAAGAACAAATTCTTGGTCTGATACGGCGACCTCTTTTATCGCCTCGTGTTTTCCGAACTCAATTATATCCTTTTCGTTTGTCAGCGAGCTTGTTTCGTAAAGGAAGCTTAAGTTGCGTCCTGCGGCAACATCGATCTCATCCGCAAGACGAATAAGAGCCGAAAGATAAGGCAGACAGATTGTATTGCCGCCCAAAACAGGCAAAGCTATCGGATACTCTTTTTCGTCAGTCAAGTCTGTTTTTCTGTGTCCGCGTGAAATCTGTATAATCGCATAAAGATGCTCAGCTGAGGGGATCTCAAATAAATCCGAATATTTTTCTAAAAACAGCCCCGAAAACTCGTTATGAAAAGTGCGGATTATATCAGGGATATTTTTTCGGCTGTGAGTTTCAAAATAATTTCCGAAATCTATTTTTTGTGAGAATTCATCGTAATCCTTTTTTCTGATTCCCATACCTGTATCGTGAAAGTAGCATCCCATAAGCAGGCAATAAATTTCATCGGCATTTAATTTTTCAATCTGAGAGCCAATTATCCTGTTACAGAAATCAATTACATTTAATGAATGAAGCTCGGTATGGTCGGTGAAAGTCGGAAAAATCAGCAGATAGTTTGATAAAATATGTTGAAGCACAAACAACGATTCGGAAAACCGTTTGTGAAGCTCAGGATTTAAAGCGTGTAGTCTGCGCTCCATAGCGTAATCATATTCGGTGCTCACTTTGACCTCGTTTCTTTTGTCGTTATGGATATATTATAACACGAAGGCACATAACCGCAGGATGTGGCAGTTATGTGCCTTTTACTATTCCAAAGCTTTTTTATCAGTGCTTGAGAACACCTATGTTCTGAAGCGCCGTAATTACATACATAATAACGAAAAGTAATACTATTACATACATTAGAGGATGTACTTTTTTAGCTTTTCCCTTTGCGAGCATTACTACTAAATAGGAGATAAAGCCAAACGCCATACCGTCTGTGATTGAGTAGAAGAACGGCATACCTACAATGGTGAAGAAGGCGGGAACAGCCAACTCGATATTATCCCATTCAATTTCCTTAAGAGACGAGCACATAAGAATACCGACAATGATAAGTACTGGTGCTGTAGCGGCTGTGGGAACAAATCCGACTATAGGAGAAGCAAAAAGCGCTAACGCAAAGCAAAGTCCCGTAACTGTTGAAGTCAAGCCTGTACGTCCGCCTGCGGCAATACCCGCTGTTGATTCAACATAAGTTGTTACGGTAGATGTACCGAATACTGCACCTGTGGAGGTAGCGATAGCGTCGGCGAGCATAGCTTTCTCGATTTTGGGGAGGTTTCCGTCCTCATCGAGATAGCCCGCTTTATCCGCTGCTCCAATAAGTGTGCCGATTGTGTCAAACATATCAACCAGAACAAGAGTAAGCATTACCGCTAAAAGTGAAGCGAGTGGAGCCGAAAACAGTTCGCCCATACCTGTAAAGCACTTGCCGAACATTGAGAAGTCTATGTGAGGAACCCAACTTTTCGGAGGGATAATACCCATATTTATATTAAACGCAAACTGTATTACATTAGCGATTACAGCCGTAACAGCCATACCGATAAAGATAGCTGCTTTAACATTTAATACAAGCAGAATCGTGATGATAAGAATACCCGCAATTGCGAGAAGAACCTTTGGATCCGCAAAGTTTCCGAGGTCAACTATTGTTGTATTGCTTTTTGCAATATCAATTACGATACCTGAATTTACAAATCCAATCAAAGCAATAAACAATCCGATACCTGCTGTTATAGCTTTTTTCAGACTCAAGGGTATAGCTTTTACAATAGCGGTTCTGGCACCTGTAACAGTAAGTAAAATAAAGAAAATACCACCTATAAATACAGCTCCCAAGGCTGCGCTTGCAGAAAGACCAAAGCCTAAGCACAAGGTGTAGCCAAATACCGAGTTAAGTCCGAGTCCCGGAGCCTGGGCCATAGGATAGTTTGAAAGCCAGCCGATAAGCCACGTACCGATAGCGGCGCCTATACAGGTTGCGGTAATAACCGCCGAATCAGGCATAATGAAGAACGGAACAGGATTTCCTGCCTTATCCGTAAGTTGTAATGTACCGATAACCGTCGGGTTAAGGAAGATAATATACGCCATCGAAAGAAATGTTGTAATACCGGCGATTATCTCGGTTCTTACATTGGTGCCGTGTTCTTTAAGTTTGAACAGTTTTTCCAAGAGATTTACCCCCTATAAAGATTTAATTAATCAGCAGCGTGTTTTGCCACTGACAATACAGTAACCATTATATACAAAAGCTTTCAGTATTTCAAGGGGCAAAATGTATAAATTTAGAAAAATAAGGAATAAAAATAAGCTTTAAAAAGTTTTTTCTGTTATTGTGAAGGAAGCGCACGCCTGAATACCGAGCTTCATCAGATGTATTGATATTCTTCGCTAAATGTGGTAAAATGGTTAACAAATCGAATGACAGGAGTTTTATATATGAAATTAGGTATTGTAGGACTGCCGAATGTCGGCAAGAGTACACTGTTCAACGCAATTACAAACGCGGGCGCTCAGTCGGCAAACTATCCTTTCTGTACGATCGAGCCGAATGTGGGCGTGGTAGCGGTTCCCGATAAGCGTCTTGACAAGCTTGCCGAGATGTACGATCCCGAGAAATACACACCCGCTATGATTGAGTTCGTGGATATCGCGGGACTCGTAAAGGGCGCGTCAAAGGGCGAAGGTCTCGGAAACAAATTTCTCGCGAACATCAGAGAGTGCGACGCCATAGTTCATGTTGTCCGCTGCTTCGAGAACGACGACATCGTCCACGTAGAGGGCAGTATTGATCCAAAGCGAGATATTGAGACAATAAACCTTGAGCTTATACTTTCCGACGTCGAAATGCTCGAGCGCCGTATCGACAAGACAAAAAAGCTCATCAAGGGCGATAAGAAGTACCAGACCGACCTTGCGCTTTTTGAGCGTGTGCTTGAGGCTCTTAACGCGGGTAAATCCGCGCGATCGGTAGAGATGGACGAAGAAGAGCAGAAGATAATGAGCGAGGTCGCGCTCCTGACGACAAAGCCGATCATATACGCCGCTAATATGAGCGACGAGGATTTTTCGGGCGGTATCGAGAACAACCCGTACCTTGCGGTTGTAAAAGAAGTTGCCGCCGAGGAAAACGCGGGCGTGCTCCCGATTTGCGCTCAGATAGAAGAGGAAATCGTCGATATGGAGAAGGACGAGAAGGAAATGTTCCTCTCCGACCTCGGACTTGAGGAGAG
>JAHLBL010000176.1 GCA_020625635.1 bacterium | reverse complement strand
GACGTGAGCGAAAATTATAAGGTCAGTACCTTCATCGTTACGGACGGTGCGGAGTACGACGAAAACGGCGAGGGCTTCTGGCTGAGCGATAAATTCGCGGCGGCTAATGATATTAAAATCGGCGATACTCTGTCGCTTGAATTTCAGGGAACGGAAATCAGCGGAGAAACCGTCGGCTTGATAAAGGCGGGCGAGCATATGATATGCGTCGCCGATAAAAACCAGATGATGCCCGATTACAGCACTTACGGTTACGCCTATATTTCGCCCGAAAAGCTCAGAAATACAGTCAAAGAAAAGGTGAAAACCACCATAACCGCCAAGCTTAAAAAGTCAGGCGTTCCAAAAGAAATGCTCGGCGAGAGCGTTAAAAAGCTTCTTACGGACGACGCTGTCGACAAAGCCGTCAATAAGGTCTACGCGCAGGTCAATCTGCTCTCGGAGCTGTCAAAGGAAACGCTCGAGGATAAGGTCAAGGACGCTCTCGGCAGGACGATAATGGTGACGTCAAAGGAAGACCACGTTGTATATAAGGAGTCGAGCGGCGAGGCTGAGGAAGGCAAGACGATGGGCTCTGTGCTTCCCGTGCTGTTCCTCGTTATCGCGATCCTTACGATGGTAACGACTATGCACCGAATCGCGACAAAAGAGAAAACGCAGATCGGCACATTAAAGGCGCTGGGGTTTAAAAATCGTCGGATCCTCCGCCACTACACCTCATACGGTCTGTTCATCGGCTTAGTCGGAACGGCGTTCGGAGTAGTGCTCGGCTACGCGGTATGCAAGGTTATAATGAGCGAGAACGGAATGATGGGCACTTACTTTGATATGCCCGACTGGGACGCTGTGATCCCCGCGTTTTGTTATCCGATTATGGCGGCTACGGTTGGGTTGCTGACGCTGATAAGCTATCTCTCGGTCCGCAGTCAGCTGAAGGGTACAGCCGCCGACGCGCTTCGCCCGTACACGCCAAAGAAAATGCGGAAAATATTCTTTGAACGCTTCCGGCTCTGGGATAAGCTGCACTTCGGCACAAAGTGGAATGTCCGCGACCTCAGCCGTCACAAGAGCCGTTCGGCAATGACGCTGTTCGGCATTATCGGCTGTATGGTGCTGATGGTCGGCGGATTGGGAATGCGCGACACGCTGACAGGTTTTCTGAATCTGCTCGACAATGATATCTCGGGCTACACAACAAAGGTAAATCTTGTTGATGACGCGGACTTAAAGAAGTCAAAGGCGCTTTGCGAAGAGCTTGACGGTGATTGGGAGAGCCTGACGGGAATCAGTCTTGACGGCGATACCGTAACGCTCGATATTATCCGCAATCCTAACAGCTTGCTCAACGTAATAAATGAGGATAACAACAGGATCGATCTCAGCGACGACGGAGTTTATCTCTGTCTCAGATTAAAGGACAGGGCAAATATCGGAGACGAGATAGAGTTTTCTCCTTATGGCTCCAAGGATACATATAAGGCGAAGGTGATCGGCTATAACCGTTCCGTAATGACCGAGAGCGTCACTATGACGGACGTGCTCGCCGACAGGCTCGGTATTGATTACAGTATTTCGTCGATCTATACGGACAAGAAAACAAATGAGATCGCGTCCTCCGACCTGATTTCAGGTAAGCAGGACAAGAAGCAGCTGATGGATACCTTCAACAGCTTTGTGCAGATAATGGACAGTATGGTTATTATCCTCGTAGTTGCCGCCGCGCTGCTCGGAATCGTCGTGCTCTATAACCTTGGTATTATGAGCTATGTCGAGCGTTCGCGCGAGCTCGCCACCTTAAAGGTTCTCGGTTTCCGCAACCGTGCTATCGGAAAGCTGCTCATTTCGCAAAACATCTGGCTGACCTTTGTCGGCGTGATTATCGGACTTCCCGCGGGAGTCGGCGTGCTTCAATGGCTGCTCGTCTCGCTCGCGGGCGAGTACGAGATGAAGCTTATGCTCGGACCGCTGACTTATTGTGTCTCCATTCTCCTGACCTTCGGTGTTTCGCTGCTGGTGGGACTGATGGTAGCGCGGAAAAACAGAAAGATCGATATGGTCGAAGCGCTCAAGGGCGCGGAGTGATATCGGTTTTAAAATTTCATATTCGCAAGTTTTTGGGAAATCTATTGAATAATGAGCCGATTCCTGTTATTATTTGATTATGACGAACGGATATTACGCGGAGTTCCTCTGCCGTTCTAAAAACACAATTCGGATAACGGGAGAATAATTATGAGCTATAAATCGGATATCACTGAAAATCCTTCGGGTTTTGTGTTGCTTGCGGATTATGTTACGAATATCATCCAGGAAATCAGATACTATTCGACCTATAATTTTATAGGCGAACGTATAGATGGATACGAGGAGCCGTGCGCGCTTCTGACAAAGGAGGCGGCGCGGGCGCTTAAATCCGTGAGCAACGAGATGATGGTTCAGGGTTACAGGCTCAAGATTTTTGACGCTTACCGCCCCGTGTGCGCCGTAAAGCATTTTGTGCTGTGGGGAATCGAGGATCAGGATATACGTATGAAGCCGTATTTTTATCCCGAGCTGAAAAAGCAGGAGCTTTTCGAGAAGGGATATATCGCAAAGCAATCCAGCCACAGCCGCGGCAGTACGGTCGATCTCACCTTGCTTGATATGAATACGGGCAAGGAGCTTGATATGGGCAGCCCGTTTGATTTGTTCAGCGAGGCGTCGCACCCCGATTACAGAGGGATTACGGATGAGCAGTACTCAAACCGTATGATCCTCAGACACGCTATGATGCGCAACGGCTTCAAGCCGATTGACTGCGAGTGGTGGCACTTCACCTTAGAGGACGAGCCCTACCCGAACACATACTTTAATTTCCCCGTAGCTTCCGAATATCTCAGAAAGTAGAGTAAGCGCTTTTTGTGCAAAAACTGATTCGGTTTGGTTCAGGGCGCTTTCGTTAAACCAATGTAAAAATAGTTTAAACATTACCGCCGTTCGTATGGACGGCGGTATAATTTATTTGTAGGCGCGGCACTGAAAAATAACTATAAGAAATGCGCTTAAAAAATTTTTGTGATATACTATAAACATTACGGTTTTATTCGTCTAATAAAGTGAAAGGGGGTTGCTATGAGAGAAGATAAAAAGGCTGAATTTGAAAAAATCTATCTTGACTACAGGGAAAATATTTTCCGCGTATGCCTCCTTATGCTGAAAGACCCACGACTTTCAGAGGACGCCGCTCAGGAAACCTTTTATAAGGCGCTCTGTAATTACGGCAGATTCAAGGCAAATTCATCCGCGAAAACCTGGCTGACGCGAATCGCGATAAACGTCTGCAAGGACAGACTGAAAAAGAAATCTTCCCATGAAACCCCTCAGGAAGATGTCGACATCCTTTCATACAGTGAAAATATAGACACTCGTCTTACCGTAACTGAGGCGATAAACTCACTCCCGATTGAGCTCAGGGAGGTTGTGGTGCTGTATTATTATCAGCAGCTGACTCATAAGGAGATATCGGGCATCCTCGGTATTTCCGTTCCGAATGTCGCCTATCGTCTCAGAAGCGCTAAGGAAAAACTGAAAACCTACCTGACGGAGGATAATGATGACTGATTTAAAAGCTATGGTTGATAACGACCTCGGCGCTTATCGTTTTACGGGAAACGTCGAAGAGCTGTTCTCAAAATATGAAAAACGAAAAAACAGAATAAAAAGGCTGTCCATAACGGTTTCGACGCTGTGTCTTGTTATCATAGCTTTCGCGGCTGGCAATCTGTTCGGCGGAGATAACGACAGCGTCAGCGTTAGGGCGGTCGCGCTTGAAATCGGAGGAAACAGCGATATTACGGATGAACCTTCTTTGCTCTCCGCGTCAAAGGGCGTCCGAAAGCTCACCGAAACGATCTATTATGATTCTAACGGCAGAGAGCTGACAGACGGCTCTGTGAGCAGAAAAAGCTTCAACCGCGCTTATGTTTCTCC
>JAHLBL010000175.1 GCA_020625635.1 bacterium | reverse complement strand
TTAACGTATTTAAAAGTATTGCGGTAGCTTTTGCCGTACTGCACACGGTCTTTATTTGTCAAAGCAGACTGCGGGATTTCACTAAGCTGAATGCTTCGTGTTTTAGATGGTTTGGATGGGTTGAAAACATAGGATGAAGCATTATTCAAAATAGCCGCCTTTAGATTATCCGGGTCAGAAACCTGTCCGTAATCCCTGCCGGGATCAAAGGTCTTGTCCGCCGGCAGTGTCGCGCACAGTTCAAACACAACGCCCGTGCGGTATGTTCCCGCCGGAGCGGTGTAAATATCCTTAGCTCCGTCCTCAAAGGCAATCTCAAAGTCTGTATAGAGAATATCGGTAGTGCCGGTTTGCGGCACTTCGTTGTTCTCGTCCGTCCACGTGTTACGCGTATCATCGATATGGGTCAGCGTAATGACAGGCTCCGCTTCATGTTCGATTAACTCGGACTCGGTGTACACCGGAGTGATCCAGTAGCTGTCCATCATGCACAAGTCGAACAGCGTGTCATAGCTCTTTGCGACGACGGAGCCGTTTTCTGATTTGCGAACCTCCCAGTAAGCAAAGGCCTTTCCGTTGTATGCTTCGTCAGCCTTAATGGCAAGCATATTTTCGGACTGCTTATAGTTCGAGCCGTAAGGGATCGAAATGGTCGTATATTCGCCGTTGGGCGTCGTGCGGAAATTAGCGAAGACATTCTTCTTGGACTGGACCGCGTTCACATCGGTGATGATCCTGTCGACGGAACCTTCCGTACCGTCGCTTTTGACAGATGTCTTTGTGACATAGTCGGGATGATCCGACCAGTTGAGCACCTCGCCGAAGTTGCTCTCATATGGGGCGTTCGCGAGGATGAACTCGTCGGTCAGCGCATAGAAGCCGTCCTTTGTGATCTTGGTGTTTTCGCTGTTCTCGTTCAGGTCGTCGCCGGTCAGCGTACCGGTCTTGACGTAGGTTTTGTTTTCTCCTTTGCGTGAGATGAAGTTATAGTTGAGCGTATAGGGCAGCTCGGTGATCTCGCGGCGGGTATAGACAGCAATCAGGTGCTGGTTCTTTTGCCTTGACAGCTGACTTGCCAGCGAATCCGGAGACCATTCACCGCCGTTCCAATTGTGCTTGGGGATAAGGTCGTTATTCTGCGCCTCGTCAATCTCCCACCACTCGGCGAACTCGTACTTATAGACGCGTTCATCTATATTCTGCATATACAGCGAGTAGCCGTCGTTCTTGTGCCATGCGATCTGCGTATGGTTTTGGTACATACTTGGGCTGGAGAATACAACTTTCTGTCCGCCGTATTCGCCGCTCGGCAGAAGCTCGTTGTTATCAATCTTCTGCTGCAGGTAAACCTTCAATTCGGATTCCTGCATCGCGTACATCTGAGTCTTGGTGTAATCGTCACAGAAGTAAAAATCAACGTCCATCTGCACCATTTCCTGCTTTACGAGCGCATAGTATTTAGTGTTTCTGTCGGGGAGACTGCCGTTTGTTCCCAAATTCTCCTTAGTAAGGGTTTCATTGGTTGTCAGGCGGTTCTCGGCAGGATTGTTCTCGTTATAATCGGGAGATGTGTACCAACCGAGGAAGGTATACTTGTGGAGATGGAGATCCACTTCCCTGTTGCCCTCGGTGATTTTCTCATTGTTGGTATCATAGAACGTGACGTTCTGAATCTGATCGTAGTTCTCGACCGTCTGGCGGTTCACAGAGAGTCTGCCGAATAGCGGATCACCCGTGACGGCGTCATAGTCCGTCTCGCCGTTATCGTTAACGCAGACCATCCGGTAATTCAGGTCGCGCTCAACGTCCTTGCGGTAATAAACCCTGATATGGTTGACGAGGGAGCCGTCCTCAGCAGGCTGGATATTAATTTTAACGTCGTTGAGCGTTCCGTCGGCATTCGTCATACGGGTATAAGCCGTTACGGTACCGTCATTCGGGTTTGTGTAGTTATAGTCGGTGGGAACGCTAAGCGTCACAGTCGAGCCTACGGGAGAAGATCCCGCGTTCGTGAAGGTCTCGAGAACGCCGTTCCACATATTCTCACGCTCCGACTCAGTCGCCTGCTCATAGGCTTTGGCGGCGGTGTGGTCAACATATTCATAAGAATAAGGGTAGCTTTTGCGGTCAAAGTAGAGTCGAATCGTTTTCTTATCCGTGTCGACAATAGTAACGCTGCCGTTATCAGCGACAGGAATCGGGCTCTCGCTCACAGAGCCGTCGGAAGCAACATAGGTATATTCCGCCTTGCCGGGCGAGCGTTCGAAGCCGTCGGCAATAATCTGCTGCGGAATCGCGCGGGCGTAAATATCGTTGATCGCAACGGTGGTATCGCCCTGCTCCGCAATCGGGATTTCCAGAGATTCCGAAGAGAAAAGCGAATAGCCGTCACCGTCGAGATTATGCGTATAATACTCGGTCTCATATATATATTTGGTTGTGTTCTTATGATAGAGGAAGGTGATGACATTGTTGCGCAGCTCCTCCGCCTTCTGCTCCTCAGGGGTCGAGGCGGTCGAAGCGGAAAGAATCAGCGTTGCCGAAGAAGGATCGGCGATATATCCCGGAATTACCTTTGCGTCCTCCTTGACAGAGGCATGGGTGGTAATCTTCTCAATATCATGTCCCTCAAGGTTGATCGGTTTGCTTGTATCCGCGTCAAGGTAACGTACGCGGTAATGAACCTTATCCTTCTGGATATATTCAAAGGTATATTCGTTGGGCTTGTATTCCTCGCCCTCCTCATTTGCCTTGACAACAATCGAGTGGGAGTTGACGGTAGGCCACCAGTTTGTACCCTTGTCCTCGTGCTCCTCAGTCCACTTGTACTCGTCGCTAAGGTCGTCGCCGGCTTTTGCGTGGAAGGTACGCGTCTTCCAGACGTGGGCGCGTCCGACTGTCGGAGGCGCGACTTCAACGGTTGGGTCGTCGGCGCGTACATAGTTGACCTTGTATTTAGCGACATCCTGAGTTACCCATTCCGCAAATAGCCTGAGCTTTGCGTTTTCGCCGGTTGACTCAGCATTCAGTGCGGTAACAGGCACATTCTCGGGCTCAAATCGCCGCGGCACGCGGTTGCGGATATAGTACCAGCCGGCGAAGGACGCCTTCTCGGCAATCGGCGTCAGCTCGGGTCGGATGCTCTCGCCGTCATGTACGTCGGCGGGAATGTGATTGAGCGGTACATAGGAGCCGTACTCAACCGTCCAGTTCGTTATCGGGTCACCGTTTTCGTCCTCACCCAGTACAATGCGGTTGGTGTCCTCGTAGTATTCGTTGTAGTTGTTGTAGAATACAACGTCTATCTTCTTGGGCGACCATTTGGCGTAGAGCGTGAGGTCTGTATCACCCATTTTCAGATTCGAGAAGTCCACCTTCCGGAAGTAATACGGGGTATAATACCAACCCTCAAAGGTGAAGTAATCCGCGCGCTCGGGAGGATTGTTGAAGGTAGGTGTATATTCCTTATCCGCGAGCGGTCTGCCGTAGAATACGTCCTGTTCGACCTTGTCGGTCATATTGTTATTTACAAAGCGGATGTTGTGCTGATTTCGCCGGTAGAAGTATCGGATGTTGCAATGGTGGTTGGCGTCAAAGGTATAATCGGCAACACCGTCGCCGTCATAATCAAACGGCTTTGCTACCCATTCGCATTTTGGATTCGGTCCGAAGCCCGCCGCAGCCTGCGCGTCTGTCATCAGCGTAAAGCCAATTAGAGCAGCCGCGGTTTGTTGCGCTTTAACCTGTGAATCTCTTGTATTCTTATCACTATAACTGCCGCCCGCATCAAAGGTCTCGATGACGTTTTTCGGGAGCAGACCGTAAATCTTTCCGGTGTTCTCATTTTTATAGGTATCGATATATCCGCCCTGACCGTTCCAGTTTCCGTTGTCATCATATTCAATACGGAGTATTTCTGTATAGTTCAGATAAGTAAAATTGTATACCTTCGCCTGCTTATTCCAATCAGCCTGCTT
>JAHLBL010000174.1 GCA_020625635.1 bacterium | reverse complement strand
TTCCCCTGAAAGGGGAAGGACTTATTGAGCTCCACCGAAAGCTCCATAAAAAATATAAATTCGGTCGGGAACCGCTGTTATTTCCAAAACCGACCTGTCTACACGACATTCACTTTCAACTCTCAACTCTCAACTTTCAACTAACCACTAACTATTTTCAGCCTTATCCGCCAAAGGTAAGACTGTGAAAAATAATTTGCGGTCGGAAAGGCTATGGAAATGATGCATGAACTTGACGCGTGGAATTCGTTCTTCAAAAGCGGGAGCATATACGACTATCTCGTTTACAGGAGCGTCCACAACGATTTGACCGAAGGATATAAAACCGAAAAAACGGAGAAAAAGGATGAAGATTTTTACGGTCGGACTGATAATCAGGCAACAGAATATCGGTGAACGCGACCGCCTTGTGACGGCGCTTACCGAGCAGCTCGGAGTCGTCAGGTGCTTCGTCCGCGGCGCGCGCGACATCAAAAGTCCGAAATGCGCCGCAACAGAGCTGCTCTGTTACTCAAAGCTCACCCTGCACAAAAGCAGGGACAGCTACATAATCGGCGACGCGAAGCCGCTGAAAATCTTCGGCGGACTGCGCGGCGACCTCGGGCGGATGTATACCGCCCAGTACTTCTGCGAGCTCGCTGGCACGCTCTGCCCGAAGGAGCAGGAGGCAGGCGTTCAGCTTCGGCTGATCCTGAACGCGCTCTACCTTATCAGCGAAAACAAACGCCCGATATCCCTCGTGAAGCCCTGCGTCGAGCTCAGGCTTATGTGCGAGGCGGGCTATATGCCCGACCTTACTATGTGCCGCGAGTGCGGCGAATACGAGAAGGATACGGTCTATTTCCTCCCGAAGGTCGGACAGCTCATCTGCCGCGACTGCTGCGAACGTCTCGCGCTCGGCGAGCACAAGATCGCGCTCAACCGCACCTCGCTCACCGCGCTGCGCCACTGCTGTTACGCGGACGGTGAAAAGCTGTTTTCGTTCTCGGTTCCCGAGGACGACCTGCGCGCGCTGAACTTCTGCGCGGAGGAGTACGTCCGCTTCATAACCGAGCGCAATTACAAAACCCTGCAATTTCTGAAAACCATAATATAGCGCGTTATCGCGCGTAAGGAAAAAGCTATGGACAGACATTATAAATCTCTGGAACTTGATAAAATACTGGAGCTTCTGGCGCAGAACACGAGCTGTGCCGAAAGCCGCGAGGAGGCTCTCGCCATAGAGCCCGACTTCAACCTCGAGCGCGCGCGTCACAGCCTTCGTATGACCGACGACGCGTTCGTGCTCAGCGCGAAATTCGGCGCGCCCTCGTTCGGCGGCGTAAAGAACGTCGCTAACGAGCTCCGCCGCGGAGAGGCAGGCGGTATGCTCACCGCGCGCGAGCTTCTCCGCATCGCCGAGGTGCTCCGCGTGATCCGCGGCGTAAAGCAATGGCAGAGCAAGTGTATGAGCGTTTCCACCACGCTCGACCCGCTGTTCTCGGGGCTTGTCGTCAACAAATTCCTCGAGGATAAGATCACGACTGCCATCATCAGCGAGGAGGAGATCTCCGACGCGGCTTCTCCCGCGCTCGCCGATATCCGCCGAAAGATCCGCACCGCGACCTCTAAGATCCGCGAGTCGCTCGACAAAATCATCCGCAGCAGTACATACCAGAAGTATCTGCGCGACACTATCGTTACCCAGCGCGACGGACGCTACGTTATCCCCGTAAAGAGCGAGTGCCGCGGCAGCGTTCCCGGGCTCGTCCACGACACCAGCGCCAGCGGCGCGACGGTGTTTATCGAGCCGATGGGCGTGGTTCAGGCGAACAATGATATAAAGGTGCTCACCGCCAAGGAGGACGCGGAGATCGAGCGAATACTCTTTGAACTTTCGGCTCTCGCGGGCTCCTACGCCGACAGGATAATCGACAGCTACAACTGCCTCGTCGGGCTCGACGTTGTGTTCGCCAAGGCGGAGCTTGCCTATAAGATGAAGGCGACCGCTCCCGTCCTCAACGACAAGGGAGTTATCGAGCTGAAGCAGGCGCGCCATCCGCTCATTCCAGCCGACAGGATCGTTCCCGTTGACGTTACCCTCGGCGGAGATTTTGACACGCTGATAATCACGGGTCCGAACACGGGCGGCAAGACCGTCACGCTGAAAACCATCGGACTTCTTACTCTTATGGCTATGTGCGGGCTTATGATCCCCGCGGGCGACGGAAGCACGCTCTCGGTGTTCCGCAGGGTGCTTGCCGACATCGGCGACGAGCAGAGCATCGAGCAGAATCTCTCGACCTTCTCAGCCCATATGACAAACATCATCGGCATTTTAAAGGTCGCCAACTCCTCCACTCTCGCTCTTATCGACGAGCTCGGCGCGGGCACAGACCCCGTCGAGGGAGCCGCTCTGGCGATAGCCATAATCGAGCGCCTGCGCGAGCGAGGGGCAAAAATCGCCTGCACGACACACTACGCCGAGCTGAAGGAATTTGCCCTTAAAACATCGGGCATCGAGAACGGAAGCTGTGAGTTTGATATAAAAACACTCCGACCGACCTACAGGCTGCTGATAGGCGTGCCGGGAAAGAGCAACGCCTTCGCCATCAGTCAGCGGCTCGGGATGGATACGCGCCTCGTTGACCGCGCGAAGGAGCTCGTCAACACCGAGAGCAGGCAGTTCGAGGATGTTGTTCAGAACCTCGAGAACCGCCGCCAGAGCCTTGAGCGCCAGCTCGAGAACGCTCAGCGCCTTACCCAGAAGGCGAACACCGAGAAGCAGAAGGCGGAAAATGAGCTCGCCCGCGCCGAAAAGCAGGCTCGGGACGCTATCGAAAACGCCCGCGCCGAGGCGGAGAGGATCGTCTCGCGCACAAAGGCACAGGCGTACGCTATGCTCGACGAAATCGAAAAAGCGCGAAAGGCGAAGAACGACGACGCCGAGACGCGCGCGAAGCTTAAACGCGCTATAAATCAAATCGAGGACAGCTCCAATCCCGTCGAGACGCGCTCCCCGGGCGATGACGGCTACGTTCTTCCGCGTCCGCTGAAGGTCGGCGACAACGTGCTGATTTACGATATAGACAAGGACGCCGTCGTGCTCGCACTGCCCGACAAGGACAATATGGTTCTCGTTCAGGCGGGCATAATCAAAACGCGCGTCGCTCTCGGTAATCTGCGGCTCAAAAAGTCCGAGACCGCTAAAACCGCGAATAAATATCAGAACCGCCGCCGCACAACACCCTCTAACGTCAACATCCGTCCCGTTACGGAGATCGATGTCCGCGGACAGACCGCGCTCGAGGCGATTGCCGCGGTGGATTCGGCGATAGACAACGCGCTGCTCACCAACGTGGAGCAGATCACTATCATCCACGGCAAGGGCACGGGCGTGCTGCGCGCCGAGATCCAGAAGCACCTGCGCCGCTGTAAGTACGTAAAAAGCTTCCGCCTCGGCACCTTCGGAGAAGGCGAGAGCGGCGTTACCATCGTGGAGCTTAAGTGACCGCGGTATTCTCACACCGCGCAAAAAACATCTGGTATTTTCCGTGAAAATATGATATAATAAATCAATTAATCTAAATGGAGGTAATCATTATGACAGTAACAAAAGAATCAATCATCGGCGACGTTCTCGACGCTTATCCCCAGACAGCGCCCGTATTCCTCTCGATCGGAATGCACTGCCTCGGCTGCCCCGCTTCAAGAGGCGAGAGCCTTGAGGAAGCCTGCATGGTTCACGGCGTAAGCTGCGACGACCTTATTGAGCAGATTAATAAGGTGATCTCAAAGTAAGCATGTTCAGTCTTGACGCAAGATTGCTTATGTGCGCGAGCCTTGTGCGTGACGGCGCAAGGCTTGCCGACGTCGGTACCGACCACGCGTATTTACCCGTGTGGCTGCTTGAAAAGGGCAGGATCTCGTACGCAATCGCCACCGACATAAACGAAAAACCGCTTGAAAGCGGACGCAGGACAGCCGCTCAGAGCGGCGTCAGCGGTATCGAGTTCCGCCT
>JAHLBL010000173.1 GCA_020625635.1 bacterium | reverse complement strand
TGGGCAAGTGATTTAATAATTTTGATAGATAAGGGAGATTTAGATATATGAAAGCAACAGGAATCGTAAGGCGGATCGACGACCTCGGACGCGTCGTTATCCCGAAGGAGATCCGCCGTACACTCAGAATCCGCGAGGGAGACCCGCTGGAGATTTACACGGCGACGGACGGCGAGGTCATTTTTAAAAAATACTCGCCTGTGGGCGAGATGTCGGTTTTCGCGGGGCAGTACGCGGACGTGCTGTCGCGGATCAGCAGCCTGCCGACGATCGTATGCGACCGCGACCACGTTATCGCGGCGGCTGGCGTGAGCAAGCGCGAGTTCCTCGAGCGGCGCGTTACGAGCGTGCTTGAGGGCTATATGGACGGCAGGCGCACCTATCAGTCGCAGCAGAGCGAGGCAGGCGAGGTCATTCCCGTCGAGGGTATCGACCGTGCGGCGGCTGTGATTTATCCGATTATCGCGGCGGGCGACGTGACGGGCGCGGTGGTTATGCTTAAAAACGAGAACAAAACCCTCCCCACCGAAACCGAGGTCAAGCTCGCGCAGAGCGCGGCGGCGTTCCTCGGCAAGCAGATGGAGGAGTAACTCACGTCAGCAAATAATAAAAAAGAAATACGGTCGGGCAGACTTTCCGCGGCTTCAGCGCGTTGTCTCCCGACCGTAACTTTTTTATTTCAGCCGTTATTGTAAAGGATTGTCACAAATATTTTTTGAAAATAATTGCGTAAAACTACGCAATTTTCGCGGAATTCGCAGGGTATATGAGGAGTGGATCAGTATGAAGAAAGAAACTGCATATCTTAAAATACCCTTTTCCGTACTTAGTCAGGCTGATCTGACGCTGTCTACAAAGGTGCTGCTGGCGCAGATACTCGAATATTCCAAGCTGGGCAGCTGCTTTGCGACGAACACAGGGCTGAGCAGGCGGCTCGGGATCTCTGATAGAGTTATCTCCAAGGGGCTGTGCGAACTTAAAAAGAAAGGCTGTGTAACCACCCGTATGGACGGCAGAATACGACGAATCTATCCCGCCTACTCAGCGCTCAGGGAACGCGGGATCAACATAGCCAACTACGCGGATTCCGCAGACGAGCAACGCAAAAACAGCGTGCCTGATACGCATATTCCGCAGTCCTGCAACGCGGATTCCGCACACAATAATAATATATATAATAATAAATATAAAAATAATTATAACCGCAGAAAAAGAATTCCTCCTTGGGAAGATACTTCAGCTTCGTATGATATCGAAGAGCTGGAGAAGATAAGGTAACGCTTATAAAAATTATTTAAAGGTTACGCACGGGAAATAATCATCGCCCTTGATCGGAGCGTACGCAAGATCGAGAGCTTTGCTCTGTTCGGTACCGTCGGTAAATTTTACGGTCAGCGTAAGCTTAGCGCCCGTCACGGTTTTCCTGATTATTTTGGAATTGACTGCATCCTTTTTTTCGTACAGCGAGTCAAGCATAGCGTCATCCCGGGCAAGCTTAGCGTCCAAAACCTGTTTTTCGATCTCTCTGAGCCTGTTAAGCCATCCTGCTATTTCAGGATCAGAGTGAATACTTTCACAAACAAGGTTGATATCTCTGTCGAGATTTATCTCCTGAGCCTTCTTTTTGTCAGCGAAAGTAAAGCCGTCACAGATATTTTCGCCGCCGAAGCCGTCGCCGTACTTTTTGAACTCGTCCTTTGTATACTGAGACGTGCGAAGCGTGTCGGAATATGTGTAGGCGCTCTTCTTCTCCTTTGTGAGCTGCTCCAGCTTTTTGATTTGTTTTTTGTCAATATGGAAGCTCCTGCCGTTTTCAAAATAAAAATCGCCGTTCTTGGAAAACTCAAACTCATCGTAATCAAAACCCGAGGTTGGAGTAATCGAGAAATACACTCCTTCACTCTCAGATTTAAGCGAAACAGACTCGATATTTTCGCCCTTTATTCTGAGCTTGGAGAGATTGAACTCCCAGAACGTGTCGATATAGCCGTCCTTGTAATAATTGCCCGACTCGTAGATATTGTCCGTTCTGTTATAGGGATCGTCCATCAACGCGCTTCCGCTGTCGCCCTCAAAGGCTCCTATTATATCCTTATCGTCGAGTTTATTATTCAGCTCAGCCGCGTTGGCGGTGAGCGAAAAGCTGTTTGTAAGCTGCTCCCGCGCCGACCTCGGCAGAACAGCGGAGCCGACTCCGATAACAACGGCGAGAGCCGCTGCCATAGCTGCAATCAATGTAAATCTTCTTTTATTATTTGTTCTTTTCATTTCAATGACCTTTCCCGATTGAGCCTCACGCGCCGCCTCAAGCGCCTTGTCAACGGCTGACTGAGGAGCGGTAAGCGTGTCAATCGCTTTTAAATGTTCTTTAATCATTCGGCTTACCTCCTTCGATAATTGTTTTAAGCTTTTTTCTCGCACGCCTCAGCCGCGAACCGACTGTATTTTCATTTTTGCCGAGAAGCGAAGCGATTTCACGGATTGTAAAGCCCTCGTAATAGTAAAGCAGAATAATATTCCGATATTGCTCAGGCAGCTGCCACAGCTCCTCCATTACTTCGCGGGCGTCGGGAGACTGCACCAACAGATAATCGTCAAGCGGCTCTTCCCTTCCCCGCCACGGTCGGCGGAGTAAATCGCGGCATTTGTTAAGAGCGACGGTGGCGATCCAGTTTTTCAGATGGTTTTCATCGTTAAGCGGAGGATTCCCGCGCACAAGCGCGACGGCAACCTCCTGCATAACGTCCTCCGCGTCGTGATAGTTTTTAAGATTGGAGTAAGCAATACGAAATATCAGGTTTGAATAATTTTTAATCGCGGCTTCAATCAGCTCCGCACGGGAGCCTTCGGTACCGATAGCCAATTTCAATTACCTCCTTTCACTAATTATTACGGATCAGGAACGTGATTTTGTGCATACAACAACAAAAAAACAAGGGAGAGAGCCTGGCTCTCCCCCTGAGGAATGTCATTTATGTAGAATTACTTATTGAAGATCGACATGATATCGTAGAAGGTATCGTCGTCATCGTCGTCGGTGTTGTCCTTCTTGTCGTCGGTGTTGTCAACGAGGACGTTGTCGTCGTCCTTAGCCTTAGCGGCAGTGCCGTCGGCGTTGAAGCCTGTAGCGATAACGGTAACGCTGATAGCGTCCTCCATCTTTTCGTCGATAACAGCACCCCAGATGATGTTCGCGTCGTCGCTTACCTTATCCTTGATCATTGTGGAAGCGGCGTCGATATCGTCGAGCGAGATATCGGGCGAAGCGGTGATGTTGATGATAACGCCCTTAGCGCCGTCGATAGAGGTCTCAAGCAGCGGGCTGGAGATTGCGGAATCGGCAGCCTCGATAGCCTTGTCCTTGCCTGTAGCGTAGCCCATACCCATATGAGCGTAGCCCGCGTCCTTCATAACGGAGGTAACATCAGCGAAGTCGAGGTTTACCATACCGGGTACGAGGATGAGGTCGGAGATACTCTGAACGCCCTGGCGGAGAACGTCGTCGGCGATAGCGAAAGCGTTCTGGAGGGTGATGGGTGTATCGGAAACGTATTTAAGTCTTTCGTTGGGAACGATGATGAGCGAGTCTACGCAAGCCGCGAGAGCCTGGATACCCTGCTCAGCCTGAGCCATACGGCGCTTGCCCTCAAACGCGAAGGGCTTTGTAACAACAGCCGCGGTGAGGATTCCCATATCCTTGGCGATCTTGGCGATTACGGGAGCCGCGCCCGTACCTGTGCCGCCGCCCATACCTGCGGTGACGAATACCATATCAGTGTCCTTGAGAACAGCGGCGATCTCGTCCTTGCTCTCCTCGGCAGCCTTCTGACCGATTTCGGGCATTGAGCCTGCGCCCTTACCCTTTGTGAGCTTCTCGCCGATCTGAATAGTCTGTGAAGCTTTTGATAATCTCAGTACGTGATCATCGGTGTTGATAGAGATAAACTCAACATTCTTTACCTCCATAGTTACCATGCGGTTGATGGCGTTGCCGCCGCCTCCGCCGAC
>JAHLBL010000172.1 GCA_020625635.1 bacterium | reverse complement strand
AACTACCGCGTAGATACCTCAAAGAGCTACAGCATCTACAAAAACATCGGCTCTGACTACGAAAACGTACTCGTAGTCCCCGCGGTCAACGAGGTCCTTAAAGCCATCACCTCGACCTACACAGCCGAACAGAGCGTTACAAACCGCCAGCTCATCTCCGACGGTCTTATCACAGGACTGAACAAGAAGCTCAACGATATCGGACTTTACGTCACCGATGTAAACATCATCGACTTTGACTTCTCGGACGCTTTCATCAACGCTATCGAGGAGAAGCAGGTCGCTCAGCAGAAGCTCCTCAAAGCCGAAACCGAGAAGAAAACAGCCATCACAAACGCCGAGGCGGAAGCCGAAGCAACTAAAATCAAGGCTAAGGCAGAGGCAGAAGCCAACGAAACGATAAACAAGTCGCTCACCGACAAGGTTATCCAGAACGAGAAAATCAAGAAGTGGAACGGCAAGCTTCCCAAGGTCACAGGCAGCGGCGGTACAATCATCGACTTAGGCGAGGGCGAGTAATACGGAAATAATCGGAGCCGCGGTTCTTACATAACAAAACAGCCCGAAGCGAGAATATTCGCCTCGGGCTGTTGACAAATACGCTTCGATATTATAAAATAGTCAGGTAACATCCGCCCCCTTAGTTAAATGGATATAACAAGCCCCTCCTAAGGGCTAGTTGCGTGTTCGATTCACACAGGGGGTGCCAAAATCCCGACGGCAGGCTGTCGCTTACCGTCGGGATTTTCTTGTGAGAAAACTGATTAAAAAATAGTTAATAATATATAAGGTTTACGGATTTACAAATAAATCCTTACGCTTGTCAAAATAAATCTTGTTAACAACTATCATAACAATGCTTATTGCTACTGACGAGAATGTGGTTGAGAGATTAATAAGCTCGCCGGGATTACCGTACTTGCTGATAGTAACATAAACAATAATGGTGTAAATAACCTGAATAACAGCAGACGCGCCGTAAAGGATGTAGAGCATCTTGGGTCCCGAAACCTTGAAGCCTGCAAGCTGCATTCTTACATAAATGGCAAAAGCAGCCATCGCAAGCAGAAGAACGCCCATCATAATATCTACAAATTTAAGATTGCCGAACACCCGATAAACAAGGTCTTTGCTGGTGGAGCCGTAAATACCGCCGGTAAAATAACTGATGGCACTGAGTCCGTTTAGAACCGCAGACGCAAAAAGCGCAAAGTAAATTAAGAATTTGTACCAATTCATCGGATGACCGTTATAATTGTCCATATTAACCCCCTTAATAAATATGGTTTTTCTCACAAAATCGTTATAAAATTTTGAATATTTTTTGTCAATATAATTGCAAGAAAAAGACTTTATTGTAATAAAATAATGTAAAAAACGGAAACAGATAATAAATTTGTAAATAATTAACAGCATTTTATTTTTGCTTTCTGTCTGCTTGAACTTTAACCGCGGTTATGATAGAATGATTTAGTAAAAAAATGAGCAAAAAAGAGGTAGCTATGTTTAAATTTTATCTGGCTTTATGGGTAGCGAAATTCTCGTCGGTTATTTTTAAAATACTGGCGAAGGTTTCCAGCCGAAAGGGCACGAATCTTCCGGGACAGCTTGCGCTCAACATATGCCCCGATTTTCTCTCCAAGGTCGGCAAGCCCGAAAAAATCATCGCCGTAACAGGCACAAACGGCAAGACAACAACAGCGAACTTCGTTTCCAATATCCTCGAGGATAACGGAAAGAAGGTAATCAATAACCGCGCGGGCTCGAATATCGCGTCGGGCGTAGCGACTGCTCTTCTGGGCGGCGTCGGTCTTTTCAACAAGACAAAAGGCGACGTAGCTGTGCTTGAGGTTGACGAGCGAAGCGCTCCGAGGGTATTCCCCTACGTTCACCCCGACTACTTCGTTATCACTAACCTGCTCCGCGACACCACCAACCGCGAACCTCACCCGCACTTCGTGTTCGATCTGTTCGACAAGTCGCTCCCCGACACAACGACAATGGTGCTCAACGGCGATGACATCCTCGCGTCACGCCTTAAAAAGAACAACAAGCGCCTGTACTACGGAATCGACTCGCTTAAGGGCGACAGAGACTCGAGCTTCAACATCATCAACGATATGAAGGTCTGCCCCGAATGCTTCGCTCCGCTCGAGTACAGTCACGTCCGCTATAACCATATCGGTAAATTCCGCTGCCCGTCCTGCGGTCTCAGCTCACCCGAGGCTGACTTCCGCGTAACGGACATCGACTACGAAAAGCATACAATGGTCGTTAAGCAAAACGGCACGGACGCGGTTTATCCGCTCGTCTCCGAGAGCAGCTTCCACCTTTACGACGAGCTCGCCGCGATCGCGGTGCTCAGAGCTTACGGACTTACGGACAAGCAGGTTTCCGGGTCGTTCTCCAAGCTCAAGGTGCTTGAGTCGCGTTACCGCGAGGACATCATCGGCGGCGTTAAGGTCGTCGCTCATATGGCTAAAGGTCAGACAGCTCCCGCCTGCTCGGTTGTATTTGACCACGTAAGAAGCCTTGAGGGCAAGAAGGAGATCGTTCTCGCGATCGAGGACGCCCACAAGAACATACACTCCTCGGAGAATATGGCGTTCCTCTATGACACCGACTTCGAGTTCCTCAACGACGACGATATTGAGAAGATCATCGTTGTCGGCGTACGCGCTCACGATATCTTATGCAGACTTCTGCTCGCGGGAATCCCCGCAGAAAAAATCAAGGTCTGCCCGAGTGAGGACGATATCCTCGACGTAATCGAGCTCAGAGAAGGTCTTGACGTATATATCCTCTACGAGGTATACCAGATCGTTATTTACGATAAAATTAAGGCGGCTATCAAGCGCGCAATGGAGGGCAACGGCTGATGAAAATTGAAGTTCTTTTTCCCGACGTCGCCAACCTTTACGGCGATATCTACAACGCTAAGTACCTCGCGATGTGTGTCGACGGCTGTGAGACGATAAACACAGGTCTTAACGACACTCCCGCTTTTGTCAGCACCGACGTTGACGTCATTTATATGGCTCCTATGCCCGAGTTCGCTCAGGAGCTTGTCGTCGGCAAACTCGCTCCCTACAAGGAAAGAATCGTTGAACTTATCGACAAGGGAACTGTTTTCTTTGTAACAGGCAACGCTCTCGAGGTTTTCGGACAGTATATCGAAAACGAGGACGGCAGCCGCGTAGACTGTCTCGGTATTTTTGACACCTACGCGAAACGCAATATGATGGACAGATACAACGCGCTTTTCCTCGGAAACTTCGGCGATATGAAGATCGTCGGCTTCAAGGCTCAGTTCTCGCACTCCTACGGCGGAGAGAAAACCGAGCGCATTTTCGAGTGCCTTAAGGGCTGCGGTCTGAATCCCGACGACAAGGGCGAGGGAATCCGCAGAAACAACTTCTTCGGCACATACCTTATAGGTCCCCTGCTTGTGATGGTGCCCGATTTCACAAAGTACATCCTGTCTCTCGCGGGCGAGAAGGTTTCTACGCTCCCGTTCGAGGACGAGATGACGGCAGCTTACAAACAGAGAATCAAGGAATTTGAGCGCCCCGACATCGAACTCGCGGGTTAAATAAGATAAACAACGGTCGGAAAGACAGTAATGTTTTTCCGACCGATTTTTATGTAAAGGGAAACCTTTCCACGGTGTTTTACACGCCGTCTACCTTAATTTACACTTGCAATTCTTCTCACGGACGTTTATAATATACGCAACCTTAATTTTACGGAGTAAACTATGTCACAGGATAAAATCATCGTTAAAGGTGCGCGTCAGCACAACCTCAAAAATATAGACGTTACGATCCCGCGCGACAAGCTCGTCGTTATCACGGGACTGTCGGGTTCGGGAAAGAGCTCGCTCGCCTTCGACACCATTTATGCCGAGGGACAGCGACGCTATGTCGAGAGCCTAAGCTCATACGCGAGAATGTTTCTCGGTCAGACCAACAAGCCCGATGTGGATGACATCCAGGGGCTCTCCCCCGCTATTTCCATAGACCAGAAAACCACCTC
>JAHLBL010000171.1 GCA_020625635.1 bacterium | reverse complement strand
ACATAGTCGTCGGCTCCGAGCATAAGTCCCGTAACCTTGTCCATTTCCTGAGTTTTCGCGGAAAGCATAATAATGCCGAGTCCGCCGTTCTTGCTGCGCAGCTCCTTGCAGACCTGAAAGCCGTCAATACCCGGCAGCATAACGTCGAGGATAGCGACGTCAAAATCTCCGTCGTTTTCCTCATAGCGCTTGAGGGCGGCTTCACCGCTGTCAGCTTCAACAACGTCGTATCCGGCGCGCTGAAGGTTAATCACAACGAAGTCGCGGATAGCGGATTCGTCCTCACAAACAAGCACCTTTTTCATATCAAAACCTCCGTCTCTTTTTCAGGCATTAAGCCTAATCCTTCTGATTTAATTCATGTATGATAAAGTTATTCTTAACCGTTTCGTCGTCGATGTAGTAGATCGTGTCGTCGTCGATCTTAAATGTATAGATGTACTGGTTGTACGTTTCGAGCGCCGAATATCCGCTCATCTTGTCGCTCGGCGTGCTGATGTCGAACACCTTCAGGGTGATAAGCAGCGTGTCGGGCTGTCCGTCGGAAATGCTGTAGATCCCGAGGCTGCGCTTATCGTCCGAGAGGATCGCGACGGTGCTGCCGATAAAGTTCTCGGGCAGTGTGAACGAATAGCCGAAGTCAAAGTTGCTTACGCAGCGGGTTTTCTCGCGCGTTTTCAGCTTCTTTGTGTTGAGCGTGCGCCACGTCACAACGGGAGCGACTATGCCCTCGACCTTCGCGGCGGCGGAATCCTCGACCGATGGGATCTCGATAAACCCGTCGTCGTTGATATCCTCACAGAAAACCGCGTACGCTCTCGAGGTGTCCTCGTCGGAGCCCTTTCCCGTGCCGGTCGGAAAGTCTATGAGCCTGCGCTTCTTTATATCGTAAAAAATCACCTGGGTGTTGTAGCCGTCCTCGGTGGCTCCGTCAGCCGTCACGCCCATCGTCTCGCCGTCGATAAGTCCCGATACGAGCCTCTCGTAGCGTGTGACGCTGCTGTCGAGACCGCATTCCGAGAGCGTGTAGAGCCGCTTGTTGTCGTAGTCGGTCAAAAGCGCCTGCGCCTCTGTGTCTGAGGTAGCCGTCGTCAGCGAAATGATCTCGTTGGAGCCGTCGCGGTCGTAGTCGCCTATGGCGTAGCCCGAGTAGGTGACGGTGTAGTCGACCTTCTTCGCCTCCGCCTTGTCGGCGCTGAATTCAAAGATGTGGAGCTCGTTTAGCGATGTGTTCTTGACAAAGCCCGCGAAGATCTCCTCAACTCCGTCATAGTTGTAGTCGGCGAAGCGTATACTCTCAACGTCGGCGCAGTCTATCGTGAAGCTGCCGCACAGCGTCCACTGACCGTCTCTGTCGCACATCACGAGCATCTGCGTAGAGGACTGCTCGTCCGAGGAGCGGTAGAACGACACCGCCTCGTCCCTGCCGTCGTTGTCGAGGTCTTTCGTTATAATGGCGGAGCGGTACTGCCCCGTCTTGGGATATTTAAGCGTATATGAACCGCCCGCGGTTTTCTCGATAAGCCGCTGGATTTCCGCCTCGCGTCCCGTAGTTTTCGGGGGACGCAGAGCGCCCTCGCTGAGATCCATCGAGCAGCCGCTCAGCAGAACTCCCGCGGCGAGTACCGCCGCGAGCAAGGCTTTCGTATATTTCATCAGCTACACCTTCCGTACAACGCAGTATTTGATTCTGATGCCCTCGTCGGAGAACATCTTCTCGTGCTCTGTCATCGGCGTGGTGTCGGGGTCGATACCGCTGTTGTGGAGGTCGCGCGAAACCGTTACGGTCTCGAAGCCCTCCTCCTTAAAGTATTCAAGGCTCTCCTCAAAGAGCTCGTCGTCATCGGTCTTGAAGTGTATTTCCATACCGTCCCCGAGCAGCTCGCGGTACATCCTGAGCTTTCTCGGGTGGGTGAGCCTGCGCTTCTTGTGCTTTTCGCGCGGCCACGGGTTGCAGAAGTTGATGTAAACGCGACGTATCCCGTCCTCGGGAGCGATTATATCCGTCAGCGCCTCGACGTTGTAGCGCACAAGCGCGATGTTGTCGACCTCGCGGTGCTTTTCCTCAAACATCTTTACGATGTTGCGCCTGCCTACGCCGAGCATATCGAGCTTGATGTCCACGGCGATAAAGTTGATTTCGGGGTGCAGAAGCGCCATCTGCCCGACAAACGAGCCTTTGCCGCAGCCTACCTCCAGCATAACGGGCTTATCGTTGCCGAAAAAGCTGCTCCACCGTCCTCTGAGCTTTTCGGGCTCGGGTACGTAGAAGCCGCATACGCTGAGCTCGGGCTCAGCCCATTTCTTTTTTCGGATTCTCATAAGCACCTCCGCGATGGCATAATACTACTTATAAATCATTATAACAAATACAGAACCATTTTGCAATTATTATTTTACAGTTTTTACATTTTGTATTTATTTTTCTTTAAAAGATTAAAAAGCTGTAAGAAAGGTAACATTTTCACCTGCGGCGCGAGCTCCGCCGTACTTGACAAAAAGGTTATATAATTATAAAATCATAGTATCCCCGTTATCTTGAAAACAAGTGAGAATAAAGGAGGAATAATTATGTATTGTCAATCATGCGGAAATATGCTTCCCGACGGAGTGAAGTTCTGCACTAACTGCGGAGCGAAGGTCGAGGACGCCGCTCCCGCGGCAGAGGTAAAGACCGAGGCGGTCACAGAGGCTGCTCCTCAGTACGAGCCCGTCGCTCAGGCTGCGCCTCAGCAGTTTCAGCAGCAGTATCAGCAGCCGTATCAGCAGTTTCAGCCCGCTCCCGTTCAGCCGAAGCCGAAGAAAAACTTAAAGCCCTTTATCATCATCGGCTCAGTCGCTGTAGTCGTAATAGTCGGACTTATCGTGTTCTTCACGGTGTTCTTCCCCGAGCTTACAGCCAAGCGCATTAATATGGCGAACTTCGTGAAGGTTAACTTCGATAAATCTTCATACGTAGAGGGCAACATCAGCGGCTCTCTCAGCATTGATTACGACAGAGCGTACGAGGAAGTCGTTGACGACAAGAGTAAAATCACACAGCACGAATTCGAGTACTATTTCTCGTTCTACGAGACGTTCAAGGAAGCCAAGTCCGACGACACAGTCTCAAAGAAATTCGACGTGACAGGCTGGCGCGACTACAAAACCCTCGAGGGACGTTTAGGGATCCGCTTTGAAAACTCCGACGTTGTCGAAATAAACCTCGCCGATGAGATCAAGGCGCAGAATATTGAGGTACTCAAGCCCGTAAAGGTTGATTTCTTCAAGTATATCGACGACCTCTACTACAACAGCGGAATCAATCCGCAGAAGGTTTACGTCAACCTCAAGGCTAAAAAGGTTGACCTTGACGAGGGCTACAAGCTCGATATCGAGGGCTGGAGCGCCGAGAAGTACTATTCATCCTGTTCCGCGAAGATCACAAAGGGCGGCAAGGACGTTGCGACTGTATATATCAAGGCTGAATCGTATACCGCGCCCGTGGGCAAGAAGAAGGCTAATATCCTCGTCGACTATTATGAGGAGACGAAGAACGATGAAAGCTACATCTCCGGCACTCCGATCATCGTTGCCTCCAAGGAAAAGAAGTACGACGTAAAGGCGCAGAGCGGTCTCACGATGAAGCAGGCTAAGGCGAATATAGGAAAGTTCATCAAGGTGACTAAGAATGACCACAAGAGCTCGGGCAAGAAGTTTGCTATCAGCGGAAGCTATCTGCTCACCGCTAAGAAGAAGAGCAACGAGACCGTCAATAAGATCATAAACCTCTATACCTATACATATAAGTACAGCTTCAGCAAGAAAACGTATTCGTATACTTACCTCGACGTTTTTGATAACTGCTATATCGACGATCTGGACGGCGATAAGCTCAAGTACACCTCGGGCTACTCACCGTGGAGCAGCAGCGACAGCGTCAAGAGAGCAGTAAACTATATGAAAAACACATACAAATCCGAATATAAGATCAAGAAGATCAAGTGATTTTTAGTCGAAAATTAAAGTTGGGCAGATAAGGTTTATGGCGCAACCTTTCTGCCCGACCGTATTTTTATGCGCTTCGCGCAAGCGAAATAT
>JAHLBL010000170.1 GCA_020625635.1 bacterium | reverse complement strand
CTTTAAGAAAAGGGACTGTGATTTCAGCAGTTCCTTTTCTTAATGCAACTCTCCCCTATGTAATAAAAAGCTCCGCCTCGGAATGAGACGGAGTTTTCTTATGCGGATTTATTTTGTCTTGACGGTCTTTTTATTGCTCCACGCTGAGGCGTAGGTCTTTGTGCCGACTTTCTTGTATGTGCGGAGTCTTACGTAGTAGGTCTTTTTGGATTTGAGCTTTTTTACTGTGAGCTTCGCGGTTTTATTGCTCTTCACCTTTACCGTCTTTGCGGACTTGAAGCTCTTTTTCAGGCTGTACTGCAGCTGATATCCCGTGGTCTGCTCTGTGTTCTTCTTCCATTTCGCGGTGAATGATTTCTTCGCGCCCTTAAGCTTTCCGAGCTTCACGGACTTCGGCAGGATCTTAAACGTCCTGCTGACCGTTCCCTCGTATAGCCCTGTGCCCGTAATCACCGCTGACGCCTCCCCTACGCTCTTATTCTTCTTATAAGTCACAGTATAGTCCGTGCCCTTTTTAAGCGTGTACGAGCCGTCCTGAACGGTAACAGCGGGCTTTATAGTCTTGCCCTTGTACACTTTCGATTTCAGCGAACTGATTTTCAGGGTGTCGAGCTTAACGGCTCCCGTTCCCTTGTAGCTTATGCTCTCGCCATTCTCAGAGCTGTAGGTGCGGAATTCGTTTTCAAACGTACCCTTGACCTCGGTTAGGTCGTCTTTTCTGACCTTTGTATTTCTTACCAGTTTATAAACCTTCATATTGTTGTACTTAAAAAAGTTGTTCTCATCAAGGTCATAAACGTAGTAAAATGTACTGAAATACGGCATATTATACGGCTCGACGGTGTAATTCCTGCCGTCGGCATCGGCGTATACTTTCATATTAGTTACAGTAGCGTAAACGAGCTTAAGGCTCTGTCTGATGTTCTTGTAAGTGATGTATTCGCAGCTCTCAAAAAACGGATCGACGTCGATATATTTGGAAAATTTCTCCTCGACGATCTCATAACGGTTTTTATCGTCGTTAAATTTTACAATGAAACGCTGTGAGTAGTAGGGATAGCGGTAATAGAAATTATCATACATTCCGTACGTTCCGTCAGGATCATTCGGATTATAGATTTTTTTCATTTCTTTAGTGCCGTTTTCGGTGTTGCACTTTAATTTTACGGAATTCCTGTCTTCGTCCTTATAATAGTAATAGCCGCCCTCGTCAAACTGATCGAACGTCAGAGTTTCTTCCGAAACAATGTCGTAAGCCTCCCCTGTCGCGTCAGCTTTTAGCTTATAGACAGGATAAACATTCTCCCTATCGTATTCTGGATCAAACGCGTTTTTAGTCGCGTAGAGCGTGTCAGGGTCGTTCCTGTCCTTATAAAGATAAGCGGATTTATAAGAGGGCTCGCCGTCCTCATCGTCGGACTTATAAAGCTCAATCGGTTCAGGTGCGGAGTTCTTTACGTAATTAAATGAATATCCCTTTGCATTAAGCTCAGCCTCAGTCAGTTCCTTTTTGAAGCTGTCCTCAAGCACGCGCGTGTAACAGCCGAGCCTATCATCGTAGGTATATTTGTAGATATCTATGCTGTTCTCAGATGTAATGACGTCATCGGGGATAATAACATTACCCGAGTTGACATTACAGGCGTACAGTCCGTCGGGATCATCCTTTTTTATCAGCCTTTTACCGCAGTAAACGCTCTTTTCGGGAACACATATACCGCGCACGTGCCGTGTACCTTCATAGGTGGGATTACCGTCTCCGAGATCTACGGGCTTTCCCGCGACAATAAAAGCCTTGTTCTTATCATAAACAGCCGTTTCGCCGATATATACATACGGGATCTCAACGCTTACGGTGCTTTCAACAACTACGTTGACAGCCACTCCCTCGCATGATACCACGATGGAATCGCTTGTGAGACTGTGGCTTCCCTCATTCGTGCTGCCCTGTATCGTGAGCTTTCCCGTGCCTGTGATAATCAGCGAATGCTCCTTATCCGCAGAATCGTTCAAATAATAAATACCGCCTATAACACAATCGCCCTTCACAAATACTCTGACGTCGCCGCCGAGACGGGAAATAATGAGAGAATGCGTCGTGTTGTTTATATTGTCGAGAGTGATAGTTCTTGTCGCTTTATCATAGGAAACACCCTTTACAGTAGCATCCCTGTATTTTCCGTCGGTGTAAATCATTTTAAAAGCTGATTCGTCGGATGAATTATTTTCATACATACAGATAAATGTCGTTAACTTAAGCGGATCTGCGCTTTCACTATCCGAGCCAGCCGCAAACGCCGCAGGGACGATTGACGCGAGCATAACGAGCGCGAGTACAAATGAAATAAGCTTTTTCATATCATTCCACCCTTTTCCTTATTTTAAAGCGGTTGACCCTTACGAGCCAGCCGCTTTTGTTTACAAATAATGATTTTTGTTAAAACACAACAGATGTTATTTAAATAAATCGGTAAAATTACCTTGGATCAATTCAATAAGTTTAGCTCTGACAGCCTGAGCGTCGGCTTTGCCGCGGCTCTGCTTCATAACGTTGCCGAGCAGCGACATGAGCGCTTTCTCCTTGCCGCCCTTGTAGTCGGCTACGGCATTCGGATTGGCGTCAATGGCGTTTTGGCACATCTGAGCCAGGGCTGCATCGTCAACTCCGCCGAGGTCGCTCTCGTCGATAAACTCGGTGCAGGGCTTGCCTGTGTCGAGCATCTTCTCGAGAGTTTTCTTCGCGAGGTTGTTCTGGATTTTCTTGTCCTCCAGCATTTTAACAAGCTCGTTAAGCTGTGCGGGCTTTACGGCTACGTCGAAGCTTTCCTTGTCCTTCTCGGTCTCAACACGGCGGAAAACAGAACCGATAATGAAGTTGGAGACGGTTTTCGGAGTTTTAAGCCCCTTAATTGCTTCGTCAAAATACTCGCTTACCTTGCGGTATTTGGTGAGAAGAGCCGCGTCCTTTTCGGGAATGTCGTACTCCTCAATGTAGCGCGCCTTCTTGACCTCGGGAAGCTCGGGAAGCGACTCTCTTATCTCCTCAACCTCTTGTCTGCTCGTGAGAATCGTAACGAGGTCGGGGTCGCGGAAATAACGGTAATCGTTGGCGTCCTCCTTGCCGCGCATTGAGGATGTGGTGTTGGTGGCGTCGTCGTAGCGGAGAGTTTCCTGAATAACCTTTCCCCCGCTCTCAAGCACGTCAACCTGACGCTCAAACTCGTACTCCATAGCCTTTGCTATGTTGGTGATGGAGTTCATATTCTTAATTTCGGTACGTGTGCCGAGCTCGCCGCTGCCCTCGGGACGAACCGAGATATTTACGTCACAGCGCATCGAGCCCTCTTGCATACGCGCGTCGGAAACGCCGATATAGCGCATAATCTGCTGGAGCTTCTCGACGTACTCCTTAGCCTCGTCGACAGAGCGGAAATCAGGCTCGGTAACGATCTCGATCAGCGGAACACCGCCGCGGTTGTAGTCGACATAGGTGTCGCCGTGAGCGTGGATAAGCTTACCGGCGTCCTCCTCGATATGGATACGGAGAATACGGATTTTTCTGCCGTTTGAGAGCTGAATATAGCCGTGCTGACACAGCGGCTTGTCGTACTCGGAAATCTGATAAGCCTTCGGAAGGTCGGGATAGCAGTAGTTCTTTCTGTCCATCTTGGCGACCTCGGCGATCTCGCAGTTTGTCGCGAGACCTGCCATAATGGCATAGCGCACAACCTGACGGTTGAGCTTGGGCAGTGTACCGGGAAGACCGATGCATACGGGACAGCAGTGAGTGTTGGGCTCGCCGCCGAATTTTGTGGTACAGCTGCAGAATATTTTTGTGTTGGTCGAAAGCTCGACGTGGGTTTCAAAACCGCTGACTAATTCGTATTTCACAGTTTAACACCCCACTTTGTATCTTTGAAGTTCTCCCCTGCCGCTTTCTCGTAAGCGTTCGCGGCGTTGAGGATAACAGCCTCTTTGAATTTGTTGCCGATAAGCTGCATACCGATTGGCATACCCTTGGCGTTAAAGCCGCAGGGAACGCTGACGGCGGGAAGTCCCGCGATATTTACGGGAACGGTGCAGAT
>JAHLBL010000017.1 GCA_020625635.1 bacterium | reverse complement strand
TCATAGTTTTCTCCCGAACGCGAGCCGCCGAGCGCGATCGCCTCGACCTGCTCAAATTCGGACAGCTTTTTAAACAGTTCGTTTATCATATTAACAGCCTTTCCATCATCAAAAAGTAATATATCTACAGCCTTACAAATGCACATTCAGTCGTCTCCCTTGTACAGCACGTACAAACCGAGCGGACAATTCGGATATGTCCGCTTTTATGATACCAGAAAAAAACGGTCTTGTCCACCTGCTTGCTGAGAAAACCGCGGAGGTTTTACCGTTTCTTTCGCGCTCATACATTGACACCGAAAGCTTTTTATTCTATATTAATTATAAGAACGATTTTGAGGTAATTAAAATGAGCATTTCGCTTACAGACAAGCAAAAAGAAAAGTTCATAACATATATTGACTTACTGGCGTCGGTTATCAACAAGACCGAACCTCCCGTACTGCCCGAGGATTTTGACTGGGCATTTATGCTGAAAACCGCCGAGCGCAATTCCGTGCTGAATCTGATCGGCTATTGTATGGACAAAGTAAACCCCAAGCCGCCGAAGAAGATGTACGACTACATCCTGAACAGTCTCAATTACGAGATACTAAAGGAAACGTCACAGCTTTACGACGTCGAACAGATCCTCAGGGAGTTTGACAGTCAGGGCATCCGCAATGTTCCGCTGAAGGGCTACTTTATGAAGCGCCTTTACCCTCAGTCCGATTTCAGGACTATGGGCGACATCGACATTCTCGTTGACAGAAAGAATTTCAAAAAAATAAAAAAGATTTTTGAATCCAAGAACTTTGAATATGTGAACGTAATAAACAGCAAGGAAACTCACTTTCAAAAGGACCTACTGTATTTTGAGATTCACGCTGATTTAAGCGAATATTACGAGGGATATTTTGATGACATCTGGGACAGAGTAACGCCGCGGGACGGCTATAAATGCTCATACGAGATGAAGCCCGAGGATTTTTACGCGTATATGCTCTACCACAGCGGCAAGCACTTTTCGGGCGGCGGTATCGGAATAAGAATGATAATGGATATTTATGTTTATATCACGAAATATCCCGATTTGGATTTCGGCTATATCGAGTCTGAGCTGAGCAGAATGGGGCTCGCGACCTTTGAGAAAAGCTGCCGTGAGCTCGCGCTGAACTGGTTTTCAGATGAGCCGACTGTTATAAATGAGCTCGGTGAGTTCATTATGTACTGCTCTACCTTCGGCGACAGAAAGGTCAATTTCTACCAGTCGGGACAGAAAACAGGAAACAACTTCTGGCTCAAGCAGGTATTTATCCCATACAGCGGTATGCGTACGCGCTATAAATACCTCGAAAA
Organism: bacterium; assembly: GCA_020625635.1. Taxonomy (GTDB): domain Bacteria; phylum Bacillota; class Clostridia; order Oscillospirales; family Acutalibacteraceae; genus Ruminococcoides. The sequence continues at coordinate 13,090 of JAHLBL010000017.1, read as the reverse complement.
AGCGCCTGTGCTGCTTCCGTTCTCGTGGGTTCAGTTCTGGTTTACGCGGATTTTTATTCACAGAGACCTTAACCTTAAAGCAGGCTTCGCCGACCGCGCCGTAAATCTCAACGAGCAGGACGCGCAGTTTATGAACAGGCTTATGGATAAGCTTGAAATCAAGTAACGGAAAACTTTTAAATAATTATAAGACCGATAATCGATACGCTTGTATCGGTTATCGGTTTTTTATACCCGCTAATAACTCGCGGGAATTACCGTTGTGCCGCATATTGACTTTTTTTTAGTCTATTATAGATAAAATAAACAGCGGATTTTATCGGTATTCAACAAGAATTTTTTACGGTATTGGCTTTACTTTAAGTGGTAATTTATAATGGTATAAATACGTGCAAACACTTATATTTTCCGATTTTGCAAGGTGGTTTATATGATAAGAAAATCAAGAAAAATTCTGAGTATTTTATTGGCTTTGGTTATGGTAACAGGAGTGTTGAGCTCGGTTACAACTCTGAGCTTCGCCGATGTATTAAATAATATGGAAGGTTCAATAAGTACAAACGCATATTATACATTTTATGATGATAATGTTCTTGTAATTACCGCTACGGAAACGGACGCAAACGGCAATCTGACGGGTTCGATCGACGATTTTGCCGCTCCTGCCGCGAACTCAGACCCAAGTACCCCGTGGGCTCCGTACTATCCATATTCCACTTCCGGAATCGTAATGGGCAAAATCATTATTGCGAACGGTATAAAGAGGATAGGAAACTACGCCTTTTATATGAAACCAAACAATACATATAGCGTTAACCTTATCAACCTTCCCGACTCTCTTGAAACTATCGGTTACTACGCGTTCACAAATGAAAAAGCAATTACCGACCTAACAATTCCGCAAAATGTAAAAAGTATAGGCGAAGACGCGTTCACAGGCTGCTCGAGCCTGACAACAATAAACTGCTATGCGGATCCAAACAATCTTACTGTCGGTCTTTCCACACTCAATTCAGAATGCAAGATCCACGTAAAGGAAGATAAGCTGAATACATATATAACCAAATTCCCCGATTATAAACATTATTTCGTCGGCGATCTAACCGAGCCTACCAATCTCGTTCCCGCAGGCAAAAACATTCTTGTTTCCTACGAGGATCCCTCACCCTCTATTTTAGCGGGAGCTTTGCCTTACTCAATTAAAGCGGTAAAAACTACCGACCGTTCTGTATGGCCGATAACCTTCGGCTCCAGAGGCTTTGTAACCTGCATAAAGGACGGGGACAACTACTACGCCCTGACCGATAACAACAACGGAACCTCCAGTAAGCTTGAAATCAATTCAACCAGCGGAAAGGCACTGCATATTCTGGAAAAAAATCAGGACACATACCGTGACGTGACCGTAAAGCTGAGCCACGAGTACATCGGCGCAAATACAATCAAGATGATTTACACTGTAAAAAACAATACGGGTTCAGAAAAAACATTTCAGCTCGGAAGCTCCGGCGATATAAAAATTTACAACGACGACAAGGCTACTATTACTCCCCTTACCAACGATAAAAAAGAAATAGGAATAACAATGACGTCAGGTAACGACGATGATAAAGTAGACGGGAAAAGCCCGACGCTTGGCTTCGCCGCAAAGGGCGTCAGCGGAAGTGATGCCGCAACGTACTTTTACGGAAAAGTAAACGCAACAAAAACTTCCGCAGCAACTGCTGTAAAATCAGGTATCTTTATCCCCGAACGTATTTTTTCCGAAAATACGGAAGCCGCAACCGATGCTGATGGGCAATCCAAAGAAACAGGCAACCTTTCAAACGTTGACTCAGGTCTTTCCTTCTACTGGAATGTCAGCCTTCCCGCAAATGTGGAAAAACAGTACGCGGTAATCTTCTCAGTACCCAACACAGAGAGCGGCGCAGCAAACTCCACCGTTATAAAAGAGGTTCAGAGCAATATCAGCACCGACGATTCCACCTTCTACACCACCGCTCCTCCTGAAAAGACCATCGTTTTTAACAACGAGATCGTCCCCAAGGGAGACGATGTCCTCGCCGCGAAGAACAATTTTTCCACACTGAAAAATTTCCTCATTCTCGGTGTACAGAAAAAGCCCGAAATGACTCAGCGCAACTGTATAAGATTCGTTTCCGTGGTAAATACCGATATTCTAAAGGACGCAGACGAGTACGGATATCTTCTCGCGAAAACAAGCAGAACAGGCGACAGCACATACACCGACCTACGCGATAAGATTGACAAAATCAAGTATGGAGGATCGAACATCTATCAAAAGAATATTAAGGGAACCAACAATCAGATCAGCGGAGATTACGGACTGTACAACACAAACACTCCGTACAAATACATCACCCTCGGAATAAACGATGTACCCGATGATGTGGTATTTATAGCGCGCTTCTACGTAAAAAAAGGCGATAAAATTCAATACGCCGACTACTACAACAGCGCAAATAATAGATATGACGGATGCAGCATCGACTGGCAAGCGGTTACTGCCGCGTCAGGCTTTGGTCACTGAGGAGGTATCGGATCATGAAAAAGCACTACACCTCTCCGATTATTTCTGTTGAGGAGCTCGAAAAGCACGATATCCTTTGCAGTTCAGCGAACGACAACGATACCCTGCAATATCAACAGGACAGCCTTCTCAGATCTCTGGCAAACTTTAATTTTGATTAAATTGAATACATTAAATATGGGCTGTCGCTTAGCGGCAGCCCGTTTTTACAGCGGAAATATAAGTCAATAACTGAAACAGTTATATAAAAGGCGCTGTGAGGATAACCCCGCAGCGCCGACAGTATTAAAAGGTCTGCACCCATTCTTTTTCCCGAAAGCCCGGTAATACAAAATCGTCGCCAACGGCGAGCGGACGCTTTACAAGCATTCCGTCCGTGGCAAGCAGGCGAAGCTGCTCTTCCTCGGTCATCTCGGGTAATTTGTCTTTAAGGTTATTATTTCTGTAAGCGAGACCGCTCGTGTTGAAAAAACGCTTCAGCGGCAGTCCGCTCTTCTCATACCACAGCTTTAGTTCATCATAGGTGGGATTGTCGGTTTTTATGTCCCTGTACTCGTAGGCTACGCCTCTTTCGTCGAGCCAAGCCTGTGCCTTTTTACAAGTCGAGCACTTCGGGTAGCATAGTAAAAACATAGGAATTGCCCCCTTTTTCAGCGTCTTTATTATAGCACTTTCGACAAAGAATGTAAATAGAAGTAAGCTATTTTTTCACGTAACACAAGCGGAGCTGCCGCAATTTCACGACAACTCCGCTGTATTTATTTATTACGCAGTCTTTTTATGATCCGTATCGCTTCGCCCGTTCCGTCCGCCGAAAGCAGAATGAATATCGGCGTGAAGTTATACAGATACCGCGAGCGCGTCTCCCACACGAGCAGGAACACGAACAGCCCGAACACAAGCCCCTGCATAAGCGTCATAGCGTCGATCTCACGCCGCCGCGCGGATCTCACCGCCGACAGCGCCATCATAAGGATCAGGAAAATCTGTATTCCGCAGCTGTAGGCGTAAAACGGGAAGTGGTACCGTCCGTTCTGAACCACAAGCTCGTGCAGAAAGTTCCTGTTCTTCGCCTCCGCGATGTGGTGAGAGATAAAGTATGTTCCGTCCTCCCACGTCCAGACAGCCTTTTTGCCGAGGTGGCTTACGAGCCCCGAAACACCCATCTTCTTCAGCCTTCGCTTAATAACGCGCATATCCGCCGCGTTCTTCGCGTCCTTTCCGCTGAACGACTGAGTATATCGGCTGTCCCCCGGGTGATAGTTCCCGTAACCGCGGAGCCCCATCATCACCCAATGAGTAGGCGGATACTCGTATTCGTAGGACTGCTCAGCCGTGATAATGCCCGAGGCTCGGTAAACGCCCGTCCACGCGGCGTAGGTCGCTGTGAACCCGAGCAGCAGCGCAAGCAGAGCACAGACCATCTTTTTGAAGCTCAGTTTAAGAATTATGTATACAACTGCGCCGACGAGCACGATCACCAGACTGCCCTTCAGCTTGAAGCCGAGCAGGAGCACAACTCCGCAGGCAAAGAGCATAAGCAGTCTCCGCCTGCCGTCCGTGTCAAGCGCGGAAATCAGTATGTACACCGCTCCAACGACAAACGGCATCGACAGCGAGTCGGTATAATAATACGATGTGTATGTATAGAACGGAGCGAAAACCGCGCAGAGCATCAGCACAAAAAGCGACCTTCTCTCCCCCATTATCCTGCGCGACAGCATTACCGTCATAAACACGGAGGAGTTGATCGCAATCACGTTCAGCACGATCGCGGGCGCGTCGGACACCTCACCCGTAATGATGTACCACAGCCTGAACACGCCAGACAGCAAAAACGTAATCGCGAGGTTGTTCGGATAGCGTATGAGATACACGTCGCCGTGCCTGAGCTTTCTCGCGATACGCCCGAAATTCCCGTGCCGCGCGTAGCTGTAGGCGTATCGTTTTATTATGCCGACATCGGTCACGGCGTCGAACATCAGCAGATACGCCGTCACGAGCTGGACTATGAACATCACCGCGATTACGGCAAATACTATGTATCTGTACCTGAGCGTCTTGTCGCCGCCGAGCCGCCTGCCCGCGTTCTGAACGCAGTGATATGTGATTATGAGCAGCGCCGTCACAGCCGCTGCCGAGAATATTATAATATAATGCTTCAGCGCTGAGCAGTTATATGTGTTTACGTTTTTCTCGTGCTCGTAGCCGCTGACAATTATGCTGAAGCCGAGCAGCATAAACAATGCCGCGAAGCACAGCGAAAAGATTTTTGTAAGTCGGAGCGCGTACCTGTTTCCGTTCATAGCCGCTCTCCTCCGCGTCCCTCTCGGGGACTGTTAAATAAGTTGACTGCAAATGTGATACAATTCTTCATGTTTCCACCTTCATAAAGTTATAATGAAAAAAATACCGCAAATGCGGTATTATTATATCACTATATCTATTATTTGTCAACACTATATCTGTAAGTTTTTATCTCTTTTGATATTACAATTAAAGAAAGGAGTGATGAGATGGATGTAGGTAAACGAGTCCGTGAGCTCAGAGAGCAAAAGGGAATAAGCACCAACAAACTCGCCAATCTTTCGGGTATCTCACAGAGCTATCTGCGCGACATCGAGCTTGGGGATAAAAACCCGACAGTCGAGGTAATTTCATACATTTGCGGTGCTTTGAACATTACCCTGCAGGATTTCTTTACGGAGCAAAATGTCGAAAAAATATCTCCGTTTTTATTATCCGCGCTGAGAGAACTCACCGAACAGGAGCAGGACAGATTAGCGGAATTCATCTCCGCCGTAAGCAAGCGGAAATAAACGGCTCATCAGTGCCTATTCACTATAGTAGTGTCGTTTTATCGCTGAAAAGTTTCAATTTTCCAAAAATTTTTTTAAAAATTTCAGGCAGTCGAAAGGCTGCCTGATTTTTGGTTTATACTATTTCAAATAAAGGGTTTTATTTGAAGATAGTATTATTCCGCGCTCTCGAAGCTCTTGCAGTCCACACACTTGCAGTCGGTGGGATTGTTTTTGTGCGCTCCGACGCAGATCGAGCCGAGCGAGCAGTAATCCTTACCGTCGCTGTGGTACTTGCAGTTCTCAACAGTGCATCTGATGCTTTCGTTTACATAGGAAGTATTCATTGTTTTCACCTCGTTATTATTATCCCGCAGTCGGACGAAAATATCCGCACAAACGCATTTAATGTTTATAAAATATAACGAGGTGAGTTTATGTATTACTTTGCTGTATGTATACTGGTATTCTTCGCAATCGTGGGCTTATGCGTGATGTGTATGAGGATCTCGGGCGGACTGTGGCGCGGAGTCGGGGACGGAATCCTTGTGCTCGAGCCGATGTCGGGACACTGCGAGGACGCGGAGTTCATTCTCAGAAGCGCCGCGCGAAAGGCGCAGCTGTCGGGCTTCGGGAGCAGGGTCATCTGCGTAGACGCTGGAATGGACAGAGAGACGCGCCGTGTGTGCGAGCTCGTTTGCCGCGAGTACAGATTTATGAAAATCTGCCGCAAATCCGAGCTGACGGCGATTATAAATGAGTTGTAATATCGGCGCCGTTATTGTATAATAAAGAGTAATCACTATTCACGGGAAGTCGCAAAAATGCAGAATTATGAAATGCTTGAGTTAACAGGCACGGTAGGGACAATTATATACAGAAACGAGGACAACGGCTACACGGTTATCGAGCTCGATGACGAGGACGAAACAACCGCCGTCGGGATCATGCCCGACGTAAATCCAGGGGAGAACGTGCGCCTTATCGGGGCGTTCAAGCCGCACGCGAGCTACGGTATGCAGTTCTCGGTCACAGCCTACGAAAAGAGTATGCCCGAGGACGTCGCGGGAATACTCAGCTATCTGAGCTCGGGCTCAATCAAGGGGATCGGTCCCTCTACAGCCGCGCTGCTCGTCGGTGAATTCGGCTCAAAAACGCTCGAAGCGCTCGAGAACGAGCCTCAGCGCGTGGCTAAGCTGAAGGGCATTTCCCTAAAGAAAGCCGTGGACATCAGCCGTCAGCTCAGGGAGAACTCGGGCATAAGAGAGCTTATGCTCTACCTCGCGGAATACGATATTTCACCCGCGAGCGCCGTAAGGATCTACAAGTCCTTCGGCTCGCACTCCATCGAGGAAATAAAGCGCAATCCCTATTCTCTTGTCGGCGAGGACTTCGGGATTGGCTTCGAGAAGGCGGACAAAATCGCTATAAAGCAGGGCAGAGAGCCGAACGAGAAAATCCGCGTAAGGGCGGGACTTGCGTTCGTGCTGAGGCACAACCGCTCCAACGGTCACACCTGTCTGCCGCAGGACAAACTGACGGAAACGACAAAAAATTTCCTGCAAATCGACAGCGCGGTGTGCGAGCGCGTTCTCGAGGAAATGATAGTCGACAACTCGCTTATCCGCTACGAAACCGCGAACAGAGAGTACATATTCGAGACCGATATGTTCAGGACCGAGAGCTACATCGCGGCAAGGCTGAAGATGATGCTCCGCTTCCCCGCCGCGGTGATTCCCGACATTGACGAACACATAAAGGCGATCGAGGATTATAACGGGATAAAATACGCCGAGCTCCAGAAGGAGGCAATTACTCAGGCGCTCTCACGCGGTCTGCTCGTGCTGACGGGCGGTCCCGGAACGGGAAAGACGACAACCCTCAACGCTATTATAAGAATACTAAAAAACAAGGGACAGACGGTTATGCTCTGCGCCCCGACAGGCAGAGCCGCTCAGCGTATGAGCGAGGTCACGGGCGACGAGGCAAAGACGATCCACCGTCTGCTCGAGGTCGCGTGGAACCGCAGCGACCGTCCCGAGTTCAAGCGAAACGAAAAGAATATGCTAAAATGCGACGCGCTTATTATCGACGAGGTCAGTATGGTGGACGCTCAGCTCTTTGAGAGCGTGATGCGCGCGCTTCCGCTCGGGTGCAGGCTCATTCTCGTGGGCGACAGCCACCAGCTCCCGTCCGTCGGAGCGGGAAACATTCTCGACGACCTCGTCAGCAGTGAGATGATCCCCGTAGTCGCGCTGACCGAGATTTTCCGCCAGTCGATGGAGAGCCTTATCGTCACGAACGCTCACAGGATCGTGCACGGCGAAATGCCCGAGCTGAACGTAAAGGACAGGGATTTCTTTTTCCTGCGCTGCGACAACAGCGAGGTCATCAACAAAACCGTGCTCGAGCTGTGCAGAAACCGTCTGCCGCGCGCTTACGGCTACGATATACTGAAGGACATCCAGATCCTCTCCCCCGCGCGCAAGGGCGAGCTCGGCGTAAACGAGCTCAACAAGACGCTCCAGCAGGCAGTCAACCCGAAAGCGGACGGCAAAAACGAAATGTCCGTCGGAAAACGCGTTTTCCGCGAGGGCGACAAGGTTATGCAGACGCGCAACAACTACGATCTGCTCTGGGTAAAGGACGACGGAGAGACGGGCTCGGGTATTTTTAACGGCGAAATCGGAATAATAGAAAGTATACAGAAAAAATCGAGAATAATAAAAATCCGCTTTGACGACAAGGTCGCTTCGCTGGACTTCGACTTTGCCGCGGAGCTCGACCTCGCCTACGCCACAACGGTCCACAAAAGTCAGGGCAACGAGTTCGAGGCGGTCGTTATGCCGCTGTTCAGGGGAGCACCTATGCTGATGTACCGCAACCTGCTCTACACCGCCGTAACGAGAGCGAAAAAGCTGCTCATCATCGTCGGCAGCGAGAGCGTTGTGGAGCGTATGGTCGGCAACGACCGCAAGAACAAGCGCTACAGCGGACTGAAATATTTCCTGTGGGAGACCGAAAATGATAGTTAAGAACCGATTCGTAAAGCTGTTCTTTCCCGACAGGTGCCCGTACTGCAACACGGTCATAGAAAGCGGAAAAATCGCGTGCGATACCTGCCGCAAGGTTTTCCCCGAGGAAAGCTGGCTGAACTTCGCGAAGGGCGGTTACCCGTGCTTCTCGCCGTTCTTTTATAAGGGCATATTCTCTACGGCTGTTAAGCGGCTGAAATTCAGCGGCAAAATAAGCTACGCGCCGAAGCTCGCGGTTAAGATCTGCGAGGCGGTCATCAACCTGAACAACGGCCAGCGGTATGATGTCGTCACCTGCGTACCTATGCACCCGAAAAAGCGGAAAAAGCGCCACTACAACCAGTCCGAGCTTCTCGCCCGTGAGTGCGCGCTGCTGCTCGGAGCGCCGTACGAGGATCTGCTCGAAAAGGTCAGGGAAAACCTCGAACAGCACAAGTGCGCCTCTATCGCCGAACGCCGCGACAACGTAAAGGGCGCGTATAAGGTGATCAACGCGGAGAAGGTCAGAGGCAGAAAAATACTCATTATCGACGACATCCTCACGACGGGCTACACGCTCGGGGAATGCTGTAAGGTACTGCAGAAAAAGCATCCCGCACTAATTCACTGCGCCACGCTCTGCGCGAAAAACGATCAGTGAAAATAGTCCTTGAAAAATCGTTCGGTATAGAATATAATGAACTCAAGGAAGATTATGGAAATACATACAGAAACGGGGTTGGATTATGGATATTGCAATTGATTTGGGAACAAGCCGCACAAGGCTCTATATTGATAAAAAAGGCAAGGTGCTCGACGAGGCGTCCGTTGCCGCCTACAGTGTTGCCCAGAACAAGATCATCGCTGTCGGCGACGAGGCGTACGCTATGCTCGGAAAGACTCCCGACAGCATAAGCGCTGAGTTCCCGCTCGCGGGCGGCGTTATTGCTCAGTCGTTTTTGATTGAGGATATGGTCAATATCCTCTTAAAGCATATCTGCACCAGCAGGATCGTTATGCCCCGTGTTGTCGCGGGTATCCCCGGGGAAATCACCGAGGTCGAGAAAAGAGCCGTAGTTAACGCGATAAGCAGCTTCGGCGTGCGCAGGGTGTATCTGATCGAGGACACCAAGGTCGCGGCTATGGGCGCGGGAATCGACATAATGGGACCCCACGGCGTTATGGTCGCCGACATAGGCGCGGGCACGACAAACATCGGCGTGCTCTCGCTCGGAGGTATCTCCGTCAGCAAGACCATCAAAATCGGCGGCAATAAAATGGACGACGAAATCGTCAAGTATATGAAGCAGAAATACTCCCTCATTATCGGCAACCCGATGGCCGAAAGATGCAAGAAAGCTATCGGCTGTCTCGTTGACCCCGACGATGAGATCACCTTCCGCGTAAAGGGACGCGACGCTCTCGGCGGACTGCCGCGCTACGTTGACGTTACACAGACCGAGATCTCCGAGGTTATTTTGGAAACGGGAATGGAGATCGTCGCGGCAATCAAGGACGTGCTCGAAGCCACACCGCCCGAGCTTGTGGGCGACGTATATACTGACGGAATCACCCTTACGGGCGGACTGTCAAAAATCAAAGGCTTCGCTCAGCTCATTGCCGACAACACCGACATAGCCGTCACAGTCGCGGAAACCCCCGAGGACTGCGTAATAAACGGCTGCGGCGAGGCTATCGCCTATATCAGCGAGGTCGAAAAATCCACGGGCGCGGAGATCAACCCGCTTATGGCGGCGTACTGATAAAACCTGACAAAATCAAGAAGGCACATAACCGAATTGACTACGGTTGTGTGCCTTTTATATGTTTTGATGTACGGGCAGGATATATGCCTGAGCTTTTTTTACTACATAAAAATCAACTTAAACATAAAAAATGTACAAATAATGGAAATTCCCAAAATTAATTCCAATATAGAATTAAAGATTGAATTTACAGGCTCAAAGTACTATAATACCAATCAGTGAAAGGGAAACGAGCCTATGAATATTAAAAAGCGCCGATGTGCGCTCTCTCCCGCCTCTAACGACTGTGTTAATAGCAATAACAGCGCAAAACGGCGGGATCATGAAGTTTACTATAAAGTAAAAAAAGAAAACGCGTTGCATTACAATATGTCGATGGTCGGCGGAGTTTTCGGAGGCTTCGCGGTATGTATGCTGGGCGAGATTTTCGGAAACGCCCAGACATTGAATCTTATCGCGATCGCGGGAAGCATTTTTGAGGGAGATTTCCGAACACTGTGCCTTCGACTGCTCGGCGCCCTGCTGTATACGGCTGGACTCGCGCTGTCGGTGGTCGTACCGAGATTCGGTAAAGCCCGCGCCGAGATCCTGAGCCTCATTATCAGCGCCGTATGTATGCTGATAATCTCGTTTATGCCCGTCGGCACAGCGCCGATAATAACCCTCTACCCCATCTTCTTCGCTATGTCCTACCAGTGGACGCAGTTCGACAGGATTGAGGGCTATGTCAGCGCATCGATATTCTCGACAAACAACTACAGACAGTTCGTTGTGTCGTCGCTGAGATACCTTATCTACAGGGAAGCCGATATGAAAGTAAAAGCCCGCGTGTTCGGCTTTACGCTGCTCTGGTTCCACCTCGGAGTCGCGCTCGTGTGCCTGTGCGGAGCTTTTCTCGACAGGTACAGCCTGCTCGTCGGAATCCTCCCGCTTATCAGCGCGGCTGTCATTATGACGCTGAAGGTACACGACGAGGAGCCTACCACGCCGCCTTGTCGGCAAGCTTTGATACAAACGAATGAATCTCGTCCGTAGTTCTGAGGTTGCCCGCCTTTGCCATCAGCCTGCGCTTGGCGCTGTCGGACAATGTGCTGACGTACTTCATCGCGCAGAAATTATGCGTCAGCGCGTGCTCAAATTCCTTTGAAATCTTATCATCATACAACAAAAAATCACCTCGCCTATAGTATAGGCGGGGTGATATTATTTATACGGTTTATTATTACTGTCTGCCGATTTTGCGGAAGCGGTTGTATCTCAGCTGCGCCAGACGGTATCCTGGCACGGCGAGGTTCTTCTCAAAGGTACGGCAGATAAGCAGCTTAAGGCTCTCGAACATCTTTCGGTCGTCCGCGGTAGGCGTGCGCAGGATACGCTCGACAACGCCGAGGTCAAACAGATCCTTCGCCGTCATTTTAAGACACTCAGCCGCCTCAGCCGCGCGTGAGCTGTCTTTCCATAGAATGCTCGCGCAGCCCTCGGGAGAGATTACGGAGTAAACCGCGTCCTCCATCATCCAGACCTCGTCCGCAACGGCAAGCGCGATCGCTCCGCCACTGCCGCCTTCACCGATAAAAATCGCGAGCACGGGAGTTTTCAGCGCCATCATCTCCATAAGATTGGTGGCGATAGCGTGTCCCTGACCGCGCTCCTCGGCGCCGATTCCGCAGAACGCGCCGCTCGTGTCGACGAATGTGAGAATCGGGCGGTGGAACTTCTCCGCCTGTTTCATAAGGCGCAGAGCCTTTCGGTAGCCCTCGGGGTGAGCCGCGCCGAAATTGCGCTCCATACGCTCCTTTGTATTGCGTCCCTTCTCAAGACCGATAACGGTAACGGGCATATCGCCCAGCATTCCTACGCCACCGACAACAGCCTTGTCGTCCGCGTAGTTTCTGTCGCCGTGAAGCTCGATAAACGAGTCGCCGAAAAGGGCGTTGATGTAATCAACCGATGTAAGCTTATCCGTGCTGCGCGCGGCAGCAACCTTATCAAACGCGCTCATTCTTCAGCCTCCTGACGATTGTGGATTTTCAAAAGGTCGCTGAGGGTTTTGCGCAGGTAGCGTCTGTCGACAACCTTATCGACAAAGCCCTTTTCCTGTACAAACTCAGCCGTCTGGAAGTCGCGGGGCAGCTTCTGGCGGATAGTCTGCTCGATAACGCGCGGTCCCGCAAAGGCTATGAGCGCCTTTGGCTCAGCGAGTATGATATCGCCCTCCATAGCGAAAGACGCCGTAACGCCGCCCGAGGTCGGGTCGGTGAGAACGGTTATATAGAGCAGTCCCGCGTCGCTGTGCATCTTTACAGCGCCCGAGGTCTTAGCCATCTGCATAAGCGAGAGGATACCCTCCTGCATTCTCGCGCCTCCCGAAACCGTAAACACGATGATCGGCAGACGGTTCTCTGTAGCGTACTCGAACGCGCGTGTGATTTTATCGCCCGTGACAGTACCCATAGAGCCCATCATAAACTCCGCGTTCATACTGACGATAACGGTTCTGAGCCCGTCGATCGTACATTCTCCGCAGATCACGGACTCGCGCTCGCCGCTTTTCTTTCTGCTTTTCTCGAGCTTAGCGTCGTAGTCGGGGAAGTCGAGGATATTGGTGCTCTCGAAATCCGCGTCCATTTCCCTGAAGCTGTCGCGGTCGGCGGTCACCTCGATACGCTCTCGCGCGCCCATACGGAAGTGATGGTTGCACTTTGAGCATACGCGCAGGTTCTCCTCGATATCTGTCGTGAGGAGCAGAGTACCGCAGGACGGGCACTTCGACCACATTTCATCGGGCACAAAAGGGGTATTGTCGTTGGTGTCCTCGCTGTTTTCAAGCTCGTTCTTAGGTTTTATAAATGTAAATAAATCCATTTAACTACCTCTTGTTTTTTCTTTCTTCAAAAGCCGCCATAAAGTCGGTGGTGTATGAACCGTCGACAAATTCGGGGGCGGAGAGTATATCAATCA
>JAHLBL010000169.1 GCA_020625635.1 bacterium | reverse complement strand
ATGCTAGCAAGGCGTGCGCCGCGAATTGTGCGGTGTTGCCTATATTACATACACAAATAATATAACATACAAAATTCGATTGTTTTTTCAAAAAAAGAAAATACAGTATTAATAGCAATTTATTTTGCTATATCTTGTAGTTGAAACAGCGGGGTTTTTATATTATAATAAAATATATAACTACTTTCGGAGTGAATGAAATGCTTTTATGCACAGATGTCGGCAACACAAATATAAAATTCGCCTTCTATGACGGCGAAAAACAGATTCTCAAGACCAAGGTATCGACAGACCCCGCCAAGACCGACGACGAGTTCGCGGTTGAGCTCTATACGATCATAAAAATCAACGGAGTTGACAAGAGCAAAATCGACGGCTCGATCCTCTCGAGCGTTGTGCCGAAGGTGACGGAGGCGCTGTGCAAGGCTATAAAGACAATAACGGGCGTCGAAACGATGGTGCTCAATCACAAATTCCGCACTGATATGGAGGTACTGATCGACAATCCCGCCTCCCTCGGTACGGATCTGCTCGCTATGTGCGTGGGAGCGAAGGCGCTCTATCCCTGCCCCTGTACTGTTATCAGTCTCGGTACGGCGACGACTATAGTCCGCGTGGACGGCGAGGGACGCTACCGCGGAGGCTGTATCGCCCCGGGTGTTTCGATTTCCCTCGACGCGCTCACGAGCAGAGGCGCTCTGCTTCCGAGTATCCAGCTTAACGCTCCCGAAAAGTCGGTCAGCACCAACACCGAGGACTGTATCCGCGGCGGAATTGTATTCGGTACGGCGTGTATGCTCGACGGAATGACGGCGCGGTTCGACGCTGAAACGGGAGAGAAGGCGACCGTTATCGCGACAGGCGGGCTCGCGCAGAAGATTGTGCCGAACTGTTCGCGCGATATAATAATAAACGATGACCTCGTGCTCGAAGGTCTGAGGATAATTTACTCTCTTAACAAGTGAGGTTGTTATGCAGAATAAGATTTTAAAGCTATTATACAACAGCGAGGATTACATCTCGGGACAGCAGATGTCCGAGAGCCTCGGGGTATCGAGACAGGCTGTCAACAAGGCGGTCAAGTCGCTGCGCGACAAGGGCTTCGGGATCGAGTCCGTAACCAAGAAGGGCTATATCCTGAAAAGCGTTCCGACACAGCTCTGCGAGGAGGCGGTAAAGCTCTTCCTCAGAACGAAGATCGTCGGCAAGGAGCTGAAGGTGCTCGAAACCGTAGGCTCGACGAACGATTATCTGAAAGAGCTCGGCTACAAGGGCGCCGAGACGGGAACGGTGATCATCGCGCGCGAGCAGACCGCGGGCAAGGGCAGACTCGGCAGAGTATGGCAGACGAAAAAGGACGACGGTATCGCGCTGTCGCTGCTGCTGCGTCCCGAGCTTTCGCCCGCAGAGATAAGCTCGATAACTCCGCTGTCGGGACTTGCTATGTGCAAGGCGATCAATGATTTCTGTATGCTCGACAGCCGTATAAAATGGCCGAACGACGTAATTGTCGGCAAGAAGAAGCTCGTGGGAATACTCACCGAGATGGCGGCTGAGTTTGACCGCGTTGACTTTACGGTAACGGGAATCGGCATCAATGTTGAGCACACCGTTTTCCCCGATGAGATCGCCCACAAGGCAACTTCCGTTTTGCTTGAGACAGGCCGCCACATCAACCAGAACAAGTTCGTCGCGACGGTTCTCAACTATCTTGAGCAGGAGCTGATTATGAACCGCTACCGCCTCAACGGTACGACGGTTTCGGATTATCAGAATCTCTGCGCCACGATCGGCAGACAGGTCACCTTTGCCAGAGGAAAGCGGAACATCAGCGGAATGGCTGTTTCCATAAACAACAACGGAGAGCTGGAGGTTATGCTCTCCAACGGTACGATCGCTACGGTCAACTCGGGAGAGGTCACCGTGCAGGGAATATATTAAAAGTATTTTTGTAAACGATTAAAAAATAAGACCGTGCAGAAAGGTCGGTTGTTCCGATCTGTCTGCACGGTTATTGTTATTAACTCAGCCATTACAGGCGGTTCACGCCCACGGCGCTTTTTACGGTTTTGCTATATCGTCAAGTATTCCCGTGATATGCGCTATTGTCACGCCGTAGTTCGTCATCGGGACCTTCTGCTCCTTTGCGCGGTCGATCCTGTTCAGGATATATGTGCGGTTGAACATACATCCGCCGCACTGGATAACGAGGTCGTATGGGGTGAGGTCGGCGGGAAAATCGGTTCCCGAGGTCATATCGACCTTCAGACCTTCGCCGAAGCGTTTCCTCAGCAGTCTCGGGATTTTAACGCGCCCGATATCCTCGCTGAGCGGAGCGTGGGTACAGCACTCGGCAATCAGCACGCGGCTGTGTTCGTTAAGGTTGTCGATTGCCTTTGCGCCCTCGATGTAGTACGAAAGGTCGCCCTTGTACGCCGCGAAAAGCACGGAAAAGCTCGTGAGCATCGAGCTCTGCGGCTTGTTCTTATATACATAATCAAAAACCTGTGAGTCGGTGATTATAAGCTTGGGCTCACGGCTGAGCGAGCCGAGCGTCTGAGTTAGCTTATCGGTCGTGCAGCTCGCTACGACGCACTTTTTGTCGAGGAGCTCGCGTATCGTCTGAACCTGAGGGAGAATAAGCCTGCCCTTGGGAGCCTGGATATCCTGGGGCATAACGAGCAGCACGAGGTCGTCCTCGCCGCAAAGTCCGCCCGTGATTGTCGGCGCGTTGTATTCGGCGGGGATCACGCGGATAAGCTCTTCCTTCAGCTTGTCGATTCCGCTTCCGTCAACGGCGCTTACCTGGATGGGCTTTACGCCGATTTTGTTGCGAACCTTGAACACATACGCCGCTCCGTTGATCAGCAGATCAGCCTTGCTGACTACGGGCACAACGGGAATGTTTTTGCTTGTGAAAAACTCATACCAGCGGCACTCGAGGGTGATGTCGTCGCCCGAGAACAGCACGATGGCGATATCGATTTTCTCGGCGGTTTTTTCGGTCTTTTCGACGCGGATTTTGCCGAGCTCGCCGATGTCGTCGAAGCCCGCGGTGTCGATCAGCACACAGGGACCTATGCCGTGGATCTCCATAGCCTTGTTAACGGGGTCGGTAGTTGTGCCCGCGATTTCGGACACGATGCTGACCTCCTGCCCCGTAAAGGCGTTGATGAGCGAGCTTTTACCCGCGTTGCGCTTGCCGTAAAAGCCGATGTGAAGTCTGTTGGCAGACGGAGTATCGTTTAAGGTTGTCATATTCTCACCTCGTTCAAAAACAAAATAGAAATCTTTACCGATCTGATTCTATTTTATCCCCACAGCTTCCGAATGTCAATCAGAACTTGAAGTCACGGTCGCCTTTTTCTATCAAGTCAAGCAGCTCGATACACTTTGTCCTTACCTTTTCGTTGGGAATGTTGTTGATTTCGTTCGCGATAAGCTTTTCGCCGATTTCCTTTGTCTCGGGGCTCGCGTAGTCGATGAGGTATTCCTTCAGAGTGAGAAGGGCGTTCGGCTGACAGCAGTTGTGGATCTGACGGTTCTTGCACAGCGCCATAAAGCGGTCGCCCGTGCGTCCCGCGCGGTAGCAGGCGGTGCAGAATGAGGGAATGTAGCCCTTGTGCATCAGCCAGTTTACGACCTGGTCGAGAGTTCTCTTGTCGGAAACATCGAACTGCTCGCTGTTCTCGTCGTCCTCCTCGCCCTCGTCAGCATATCCGCCGACTGAGGTTCTCGAGCCGCCGCTGATCTGTGAAACGCCGAGACGGATTACGCGGTCGCGGACCTTGGGGCTCTCGCGTGTGGAGATGATCATACCTGTATACGGTACGCAGATTCTGATAAGCGCGCAGATTTTAGCGAAAATGTCGTCGGAAATTCCGTTGTCAAATACGTCGGGATCGATGTCGTCAGCGCGTTTGATACGCGGAACACTGATCGTGTGCGGACCTACGCCGTGAACAGCCTCGAGGTGCTCGGCGTGCATAAGAAGTCCCGCGAATTCATAGCGGTAGAGCTCCAGTCCGAACAGAACGCCGAGACCGACATCGTCGATTCCGCCCTCCATAGCTCTGTCCATAGCCTCGGT
>JAHLBL010000168.1 GCA_020625635.1 bacterium | reverse complement strand
AATATCAATGATATTGTAGACGGCTTTGCCGAGGAGGGCAGATTCGGCTTTGAGGAGGTTACCTACCTTCTTCTGTTCGGAGAAATGCCCAACAAGAAGCAGCTCACTGAGTTCCAGAATATTCTCAGCTCTTACCGTACGCTTCCGACAAACTTTGTCCGCGACGTTATTATGAAGGCTCCGTCTGCCGATATGATGAATACGCTGGCGCGTTCCGTGCTTACGCTGTTCTGCTATGACTCCAATCCGATCGACACCTCGATCACAAACGTCCTGCGCCAGAGTATGCAGCTTATCTCAGTATTCCCGCTGCTTTCGGTTTACGGTTATCACGCCTACAACCACTATCTGCGCAACCAGAGCCTTTATATTCACGTGCCCGATCCCTCTCACTCGACAGCCGAGGTTATCCTTACGCTTCTGCGTCCCGACCAGAGCTACACCGAGCTTGAGGCGAGAGTGCTTGATATGGCGCTTGTGCTCCACGCCGAGCACGGCGGCGGTAACAACTCGACCTTCACAACCCACGTTGTAACATCATCGGGTACGGATACCTACTCCGCTATATCGGCTGCGCTCTGTTCGCTGAAGGGTCCCAAGCACGGCGGCGCGAATGTGCGCGTAAGCAAGATGTTCGAGGACTTGAAGATAAATGTTCAGCACTGGGACAGCGACGATGAGATCTGCGCTTATCTCAACGATATTCTCGACAAAAAGGCGTTCGACCGCAGCGGACTTATTTACGGTATGGGACACGCCGTTTATACTATTTCCGACCCGCGTGCGCGGCTGCTCAAGAAGTTTACGGGCAGACTTGCTGCGGCAAAGGGACTTGAGGACGAGTACAACCTTTATGAGCGCGTAGAGCGTCTGGCTCCCGAGGTTATCGGACAGAAGAAGCATATTTACAAGGGTGTTTCCGCCAACGTCGATTTCTACAGCGGCTTTATTTACAGTATGCTCGGTCTTCCTACAGAGCTCTATACTCCGCTGTTTGCTATCGCGCGTATTTCGGGCTGGAGCGCTCACCGTATGGAGGAGCTTATCAACGGTAACAAGATCATCCGTCCCGCGTATATGAGCATCTCAACTCATAAGGAGTACAAAAAGCTCAGCGAAAGATAAAACAATACATTTGCAGCTGCCGTTTCGGCGGCTGTTATTTTTTACAAGTTTTTCAAGCTGACGCTTCTGAGCGTTATTCATTTCTACCATAAACGCCCCTTTTATTTTGACTATTTTGTCAATAGAATTTTCACTTTCCGTTATGGTAAAATGGATAGTGAAGAATTGTAATCCTATAAGGGGGATTGTCTTATGATGAAGTCAGCAAGAAAATCAATCGCTGCGTTACTCGCGGCGCTGCTTCTTATGTCGTGCTTTACGGTTATGAACGTAATTGCTGCCGAGGCCGATAAGAGCTCGGCGGGCGCGGGTCCCGTTTATCTCGACGCGAGCGCGTGCACCACAGGCGAAGAAGCGTGGTACGCGTGGACATGGAAAACAGGCGGAAGCGGCTCATGGGTAAAGGGCGAGAATGACGCGAGCGGTTATATTGTATTCAATACCGTAAGCGACAACATCCTTTTTGCGCGTATTAATCCCAAGCTCCAGCCTGACTGGGAGAACGGTTCCGTATGGAACCAGACCAACGATTCCAAGGTTACAGATAACCTCTATGTTATCGACGGCTGGGGAGAATACGAAGGCGCGAAAATGAACGGTCACTTTGACCACTATGACGGCGGCGGAGACGACCCGATCCCGACCGAAACCGAGGATAATAAAGTTATCGGCGACGGAACGATCTACCTTGACGCGCGCGCGGTATCGTTCGGAAACGAAGTTTGGTACGCGTGGACATGGGCTGACGGCGCCGACGGATACTGGGCTGAGGCATCAGAGATATACCCCGGTGTATATAAGTATGATAATATGTGCGGAAATGTTACGTTTGCCCGTATGAATCCCGAAGCGACGGGTATTCCGCGCTGGAACGATTACGAAGAATCCGACGAGACAAAGGCTGTATGGAATCAGACAAGCGACCTCACGGTTGACGATGAAATGTACACCATCGAGGGATGGGGCGAAGGCTGGGGAGCAGAGCTCCCGGGTTATTGGGGACCCTTCGAGATTTCTACCGAGACAGTGACCGAGACCGAAGCCGAAATCGGCGAGAACACCGTATATCTCGACGCGAGCGCGTGCACCACAGGCGAAGAAGCCTGGTACGCGTGGACGTGGGGCGAGAAGAACACAGGCTACTGGTCTGACGGAACCGAGGATGAGAACGGATATCTTAAGTTTGAGAATATCTGCGAGAATGTTATTTTCGCGAGAATGAATCCTCTTTCCGACGGAGTTCCCAGATGGAACGAATACGGCGAGGCAGATGAAACGAAGGCTGTCTGGAACCAGACCGACGACCTTACAATTGACGACCAGCTGTTTATCATCGAGGGCTGGGGCAGCGACGAATATCCCAACCTGCCGGGTTACTGGGCTCCGCTCGAGCAGATTGTCACCGAAACAGAAACCGAGACAGAGACCGAAAGTGATACAGACCCCACCGAAACAGAGACAAAACCCACCGAGCCGAGCTCAGAGACTGTTCCGACAGATCCAGCAGAGGCTGACGAGGACACGAACCTTTACGTTTCAGCGAAGTCAAATGTTAACATCACGGGCTCAAAGGTTAAGACAAACGGCGAAAAGATCACAGTTTCATACTCGCTCAAGGCTGCCGAAAAGCTCGTTGACGGTATGATCACGATTTGGTACGATTCATCAAAGCTCACACTCCAGCCTCAGTACAACACGGCTTCAACGATGTTCCCCGTTATCAAGGATGCCACCTACAACCTCAGCGCTAAGGGCGGCGCAATAAAGATAAACTTCAGTAACTTGGAAAACAAGTATGATTTCACGGGCGGAGACGTTCTTGTGAATATCGTATTTACAAAGAAAACCCCGACAACTGTCGGAACAGCGCTTGTATATATGGATATTTCCGACCTCACGGCGGAGAATACATCATATATCAACAACAACAAAATCTTTAACAAGGTGACAGTTTCCCAGACAGTTACCTCGGGCACTATTGAGGAGCCTACAGAGACTACGGTTGCTACTGACCCGTCCGTAAACCTTACGGTCAAGGCTTCATCAAACTACAGCTCCGAAATTCAGTCGATCACTGTGACAAAGAGTACTGTCCGCGTAAACTACAAGCTCACCGTACCCGAGATCATCTCCTACGGCAAGGGTGTTGTAACTTACGATTCAACAAAGCTCGCGCTTGAGAGCAAGTACAACTCATCCTCCACGATGTTCTCCACGCTCAACAGCAACGTGGTTTACAATCTCAAGGCGGCTCACGAGACAATGATGTTTACGTTTACAAGCGTTGACGCCGCGACAAAACAGGGAACATATGACTTCCGCAACGGCGGCGACGTTATCAGCCTTGTATTTACGGTAAAGAGCGGCGCGTCGGGTACAGCTGACGTTAACCTCCAGCTCCTCGACCTCGGCTCAATCAGCAAGGATTATTACGAGAACGGCGTCAAGAAGGCGGACGGAGCGAGCGGCTCCGCCGACATTCAGGGCGAAGAGGCGTCGACTGCTCCCACAGAAGAGGATACAACTCTTCCGACAGAGACCTTTACTCAGGGCGACACCGACTCCCAGCCGCAGTCCGATACAGAGACAAATCCGAGCGAAAGCGATACAGGGACTGTTTCCGAATCCGAGACTGTGTCCGTTCCCGACGAGAGCGAAAGCGAGTCGATGTCCGAATCAGAATCGGTTTCCGAGTATGAGTCCGAGTCGCAGACCGAGTCCGTAACGGAAACTCAGAAGCCGACCGAGACGACGACCGACGCTACCAAGCCCACAGAGCCCGAGAAGGTTGTTCCCAAGAACCCGACTGCCAAGGAGCAGAAGGAAGCTCTCGAAAAGGGTGCTGACGCAGGCTACGCTGTAGACGTTCTCAAGAATACAAAGACCGACGAACCCGCTGGCACAGTATTCCAGAATATTAAGGCTAAGGCTGCAAAGGTTACAAAGAATTCCGTTAAGCTCACATGGTCCAA
>JAHLBL010000167.1 GCA_020625635.1 bacterium | reverse complement strand
GTGAGTATATGACAGGCGGTCAGGTCGTCGTACTCGGCAGAACAGGCAAGAACTTTGCCGCGGGTATGTCGGGCGGAATCGCGTATGTGCTCGACGAACACCACCATCTCTACCGCAGGCTCAACAAGGAGCTTGTCGAGTGCTCGGAGCTTCACGAGAAAGCCGACATCGAGAGGGTAAAGGCTCTCATAGAGGAGCACGTCAAGGCTACGGGCAGCGAAAAGGGCAGAAGGATCCTTTCGGACTTTGACTCATATCTGCCGCTGTTCAAGAAGATCATCCCTCACGACTACAAGCGTATCATCGAGGAGATCGCCAAGGGCGAGGCTAAAGGACTTGAGCACGAACAGGCTAAGATAGAAGCGTTTTACACACTGGTAAAGGAGGAGCAGTAATGGGAAAACCCACAGGATTTCTTGAATATGAGCGTGAGGAGACCCGCGCTTACTCCGTAGAGGAACGCATAAAAAATTATAACGAGTTTCACGAGACTCTTTCTCCCGACGAGCGCAGGAAGCAGGCTGCGCGCTGTATGGAGTGCGGCGTACCGTTCTGCCAGTCGGGTATGAATATAGGCGGTATGATAAGCGGCTGTCCGCTCAATAACCTTATCCCCGAGTGGAACGACCTGATTTACAGGGGCAATATGGAGCAGGCTTACAGGAGACTGAGGATCACCAACAACTTCCCCGAGTTCACCTCGCGTGTATGTCCCGCTCTGTGTGAGAAGGCGTGCACCTGCGGAGCTAACGGCGACGCCGTTACCGTAAGGAACAACGAGTACGCCATTGTTGAGACAGCCTACAGAAACGGCTGGGCAAAGGCTAATCCGCCGAAGGTGAGAACAGGCAAGAAGGTTGCCGTTATCGGCTCGGGTCCCTCGGGACTTGCCGCGGCAGACCGCCTGAACAGGCGCGGCCACAGCGTTACCGTTTTTGAGCGCAGCGACCGTGTCGGCGGACTTATGATGTACGGTATCCCGAATATGAAGCTCGAAAAGAGCATAATCGACCGACGCGTCAACATTATGAAGGAAGAGGGCGTCGAGTTCAGAACAGGCGTGAATGTCGGCACTGATATTTCCGCAGAAGAAATAAAAGCCAGCTTCGACAGAGTTATCCTCGCCTGCGGCGCGTCTAATCCGCGCGATATAAAGGCGGAGGGCAGAGAAGCCGAGGGAATTTACTTCGCGGTCGACTTCCTTAAATCCACAACAAAGGCGCTGCTCGACAACGGGCTTGAGGAAGGAACCTTCATCAGCGCCAAGGACAAGAACGTAATCGTGATCGGCGGCGGAGATACGGGCAACGACTGTGTCGGAACCTGTGTGCGCCACGGTGCTAAGAGCATTCTCCAGCTCGAGATGATGCCTAAGCTTCCCGACACGAGAGCCGAGAACAACCCGTGGCCTCAGTGGCCCCGCGTCTGCAAGACCGATTACGGTCAGGAGGAAGCGGCTGCTGTGTTCGGAACCGATCCGCGTATTTACCAGACGACCGTTAAAAGATTTATTAAGGATGAAAACGGCAGCCTCAAAGGCGCCGAGCTCGTAAGCCTCAGCTTTGAGAAGGACGAGACTACGGGCAGAATGAATATGAAGGAGGTCGAGGGCTCGGAATACGAAGTGGAAGCGGAGCTTGTACTTATCGCGGCGGGCTTCCTCGGCAGCCAGAGCTATGTAACGTCAGCCTTCGGCGTTGACGTTGACGGCAGAACGAATGTAATCGGACAGAACGGCACCCACAGAACGAACGTCGAAAACGTCTTTACGGCTGGCGATATGCACAGCGGTCAGTCGCTCGTTGTCAGGGCTATCCGCGACGGACGCGACTGCGCCCGCGAGGTCGACGAAAGCCTTATGGGCTACAGCAATTTATAACCCGTGAGCCGCGGGAGCCGGATCCGCCTTTGGAAAGCTTTGTTATAGTATCAGCCTTCATCAACGGCGGGTCTGACATTGAGATATTCCCAAGTATCCGAAACTTCGCGGAATACAATAGCGCGGGGGATATGAAACTTTAGAAAGGAACGTCCACGCTTGTCGCGGACAATAAAAAGATGGCAAAATATATTTTCGTAACAGGCGGAGTTGTATCGGGACTCGGCAAGGGTATTACAGCCGCGTCTCTCGGACGTCTGCTCAAGGCGAGAGGACTGAAGGTAGCCGCTCAGAAGTTAGACCCGTACATTAACGTGGACCCGGGCACGATGAGCCCGTATCAGCACGGCGAGGTTTACGTCACCGAGGACGGCGCGGAAACCGACCTCGACCTCGGTCACTACGAGAGATTTATTGACGAGGACTTAAACAAGTACTCCAACCTCACCACGGGAAAGGTCTACTCAAACGTGCTCTCTAAGGAGCGCAGGGGAGAGTACCTCGGCAAGACCGTCCAGGTCATCCCGCACATCACGGATGAGATAAAAAGGTTCATTTATTCGGTCGGCAAAAAGACCGACGCCGACGTTGTTATCACCGAAATCGGCGGTACTATCGGCGATATCGAGAGCCAGCCCTTTATCGAGGCGATTCGTCAGGTCGGTCACGAGGTCGGACAGGACAACCGACTGTATATTCACGTCACGCTCGTGCCGTATCTTAAAGCCTCGGGCGAGCACAAGAGCAAGCCCACCCAGCACTCCGTCAAGGAACTTCAGGGCTTGGGCGTAAGCCCCGACATCATCATTCTCCGCACCGACGAGCCGATCACCGATAAATCTATCTTCGATAAAATCGCGGGCTTCTGCAACGTGTGGAGCGACTGCGTTATCGAGAACCTCACCCTGCCCGTGCTTTACGAGGCTCCGCTTATGCTCGAGAGAGCGCACCTGTCGGACATCGTGTGCCGCGAGCTGAATCTTAAATCCCACAAGCCCGATCTGTCGGATTGGGAGCATATGATCGAGCGTATCAAAATGCGCGAAAAGACCGTGAATATCGGTCTGGTAGGCAAGTATGTCGAGCTTCACGACGCGTATCTCAGCGTTGCCGAGGCGCTCCGTCACGCGGGTTATTTCCTCAACTCGAGGGTAAATATAAAGTGGATCGACTCCGAGACCATCACTGAGGAAACTGCGGATGAGATCCTCTCGGGACTGAACGGTATCATCGTTCCCGGCGGCTTCGGTCAGCGAGGTATCGAGGGTATGATCCTCGCGTGCAAGTACGCGCGGGAGCACGGCGTTCCGTACTTCGGAATCTGTCTCGGTATGCAGATCGCCGTTATCGAGTTCGCGCGCGATGTCGCGGGAATCGAAAACGCCAACTCGGGCGAGTTCGCCCAGAACGTCCCGAAGGTCATTGACTACCTGCCCGACCAGAGCGACGATACCGACAAGGGCGGCACGCTCCGTCTCGGCGCGTATCCCTGTGTTATCAAGGACGGCACGACGATGCTCCGCGCCTACGGCAAAAAGGAGATCAGCGAGCGTCACCGCCACCGCTACGAGTTCAACAACGACTTCCGTGAGCCGCTCGAAAAGGCGGGACTTACGCTCTCGGGAATGTCGCCCGACGGCACTCTTGTCGAGACGGTCGAGCTCAGCGACAGACCGTTTTTCGTCGGGGTTCAGTATCACCCCGAGTTCAAGAGCCGTCCGAACAAGCCGCATCCGCTCTTCTCCGCGTTCATCGAGGCGTCGCTTCTGTGAGTTGTTTTAGTGCATAATTAAAAGCCTGCTCAGTTATGGGCAGGCTTTATTCGTATAGCTCCGCTTATGCGGCTATTGACTTGTTGATTATAATACTCTTTTTAAAGACTTGCTTTTAATACTTCTATGACCCCTTCACGGTCAAGTACCTTGTAGCCGCCGTCGAGGATGATCGTCGCGTCGGCGATAGCTTCGATC
Source organism: bacterium (assembly GCA_020625635.1). Classification (GTDB taxonomy): domain Bacteria; phylum Bacillota; class Clostridia; order Oscillospirales; family Acutalibacteraceae; genus Ruminococcoides. Next base: position 317 of record JAHLBL010000167.1, on the reverse strand, counting down.
ATATCCTCAGTCACGCCGAGCTCAGTTAAATTCATAGCGACGCCGATCTGCTTCATCCAGCGTTCCATCGCGGCTAAGCCCTCGTTCGCGGTCTCTTCGTCGCTTTTGCCTTCGGGATCAACGCCCCATACCTCTTTTGCGAAACGGACGAACTTCGGCAGTCCATAGGGCATGATCGTTCTGTAATAGGGCAGAGAGACCGCCGCCAGCGTCATACCGTGTGTCGCGTCGGTTATCGCGCCGACCGCCTGACCGAGCATATGCACCATCCAGTCGGTTTCCTTGCCGCAGGAGATCAGGGTGTTCAGCGCCCATGT
>JAHLBL010000166.1 GCA_020625635.1 bacterium | reverse complement strand
CTACGCAATCCGCACACCTGAATTATGCGGTATTGCCTTAAATATATTATATACCCGTTGTCCCCGAATATCAATACCGATTGTGTAAAATATTGTCGTGCCGCGTCAGGCTTCGGTAGCGGTTTCGGGTTCGGTCGGGTTCTGCTGAACGGCGTCGCTCAGGCGGGCGGCGCAGCCCGACCAGCTCTGTCCTGCCGAGTCGATGTAGCTGCTGTAGAATACGTTGTCGTTTTCGTCTATGATGTAGAACCGCGCTACGACCGCGCTGTCGTTCTCAAGGTTGTAAACCGAGGCTGTGACGTACTTGTAGTCGGTGGAGGTGAAGTCGCTGTCTCCGTAGCCGCCCGTCATTTCGTTCGTCGTGCCCGTGCAGTCCTCTTTTGTGCCGTTTTCAAGCGTGAGCTCAGCGGCGTTCGCCTTAGCCGAGGCGGTTTCCTCCGTTGTCGGCGCGAAAACAAAGCCGTATTCCTTGGCGCTGTCGAGCACGTCCGAGGAAGCGAAGTTGACGAATCTCACCGCGTTCTCCCTGTTGGTGCTGAGCTGGAATCCGAGCAGCTCCGAGGCGCGGTAGCCGCCCTCGTCCGCGGTTATCTCAAACTCGGGGAAGTTTTCGTCGCCGTCGCTGACAGCGAGCCTTTTCGCGAAAAAGTGCTCCGTCGCCGAGGGTATAGCGGCCTCGACAAGATTGTCGGCTGTGTTGATTTTTTCCTTTATCGTGCAGTAAAGCTTTCCGCCCGTGAGCGGGATGTAGAAGCCGTAAATATCGTAATCGGTGTCCTTGGTGAACATAACCTCGGGCTCTCCGCCCTCAGCAGGTATGCGGTAAACCGAGTCGGAGTCGTTGTAGTAGAACCAGCCGCAGTACAGCGCGAGGAAGCTGTAGCACTTTGACCAGCAGTAGCCGCTCGTAGTCTTGACCATCCACGGCTTGCTGTTGACGGCGGTTATGCTCTCTGTGCCGCCTGTTTCGCTGTCGCGGGCTGTGAGAACGCCGTTTGTGCCGTCTTTAAGGATGTAATAATCCTTGTTGCCGATCGGATAGATAGCGGTGTTTACATCGTTCCACCACATTTCGTCGTAGGTCGTGTCGTCCGCGGTAAATCCCGACGCCCAGCCGTAGTGCTGACCGTTAGCGGTGAACGCCGCCTCGCTCCTGAGGAAGTAGTCGTGCATCACCAGACCGACGGAGTCGGGCTCGACATCGTCCCATGTGACGTCGGTGTGGTAGTAGTGACCGCCGATATTTACCATATTCCACGAGTGGTTCATCTCCTCGCTCGAAACTACCGTTGAGGAGATCCCACAGCGGTCGAGAAGGAGCTTGTAAGCCAGCGAGTAGCCCTGACATACGGCGCGTCCGTTGAGAAAAAGTCCCGCGGGAGCGTGATCGAGAGTAACTACGCCGCTGAGATCGGGATAGTAAACCTGTGTGATAATAAGGTCGTGCAGGTAGCGCGCCTTTGTTACGTCGTCACGGATTTTGTCGACGCCCTTCATATAGAGGTTTACGGTGCTTTCCAGCTCCGCGCGCTTCTGTTCGATCTCGTTTTCGGCGAACAGGAACTCGGGATAATAGGCGTAGGCGTAAGTGTCTGTAAGGCTTCTCGAGAGAGAGGTGGGGTTTATATAGAAAAGCTTTTCGGGGTTCTCAAAAACAACCGCGAAGAAAAGCTCCGACGCGATATCCTTCGGAATATTGTAGGAAAAAACGTGGATCGGCTCGCCGTTCGTGTATTTTCCGTAGTCCGTAAGCTCGTCTAAAATGTACTGCGCCGCTTCGGGGTAGGTGGCGACCATCTCCGCGGGCGTGCGTGTGAGCGCGAGCCCCGAGGTCTCAAAGTTGATATACGCCGCGCTCGGCTCCTTGTCGGCGTCGGCGGCGTAAGCGACCGACGGGAACGTGAGCAGAAGCGTGAGGCAGAGTAATAATGCCGTAAGTTTTTTCATTGGTACCAGCTCCCTGCAACATATTAATTGTATAATACCACATTTTTAAAAATAATCAATAAAAAATCCGTTTTTTATATATGTTTTTATAATATTTTATACATTTTTTGTCAGTGCGAAGAGACTTGAGGCATACATTCGGTGAAAAAGCTTCCGCTTTTTCGTAGCGTCGGCTTGCGTGATGAAAGCCTTTTGTCGGGGAGAGCTTCCTCCACTGCGCCGAGGTTTCGTATAATTCCAACATATATGTAAATAAAAACCTATTTTCTATATATTATGTTGACAAAACCCCTGCGTTTTGATACCATTAAATTATCTATAAGTATGTCCGCTCGGCATGCTAAAGGAGGATAAAAAATGAAACGTAATTTTTGCAGATTCCTTGGGGTTTTCCTCGCGGTTATGATGATCGCGGGAATGATTCCGATGACCGCTTTTGCGGACGGGGAAGAATTATATGACCTGTGGGTCGGCGGCGAGCGTTTCTCCGCCGAAAAGACCTCGGTTGCCTGCGGCAGCGGCACGGCTGTTTACAACGCCGATACCGCCACGCTCACACTTACCGACGCGGCGATCACGTCCGTGTATGAGTATAAGTCAGGCTACGAGGCTATGATTTACAGCGAGGTTCCGAAGCTTACGATCGTACTCGCGGGAAATAACACGATGAAAAGCGACAGCAGATACGCCGACGGCATCGACGCCAAGGGCGGCTGCGATATTACGGTGAAGGGCGACGGAGCCCTCACAATAGATAACCCGTACTACGGCACATATATCGGCGAGTGGGGAACAGAAGGCGGCAATCTCACCGTGGAGAGCGGTACGCTGTCCGTCAGCCTCCCCGAGTGCGCGGGCGTATGGGTAAACGGCGATATCTCCGTTAAGGGCGGCAGTATCACCGTCCGCAAGGAGAACGAATCCTACAACGGAATGGTAAGCAATATGGGTAATGTTACCGTTGACGGCGGCTGCCTCAGCGTTTCGTCGGTCGCGAACGCGCTGCACTTCGGCAACGGCGACAACACGCCCCACACCCTCACCGTAAACGGCGGTGAGGTCGGTATCGAGTCCTCTCTCGGTATGGCGGTAAAGGTCGAGCCTTACGCCGAAAGCGCCGGGGAGCCGAAGCCCGTCTACGGCAAGATCGCCGTAAACGGCGGTTCGCTGGCGTTCAGCTCGAAAACGGGCGGCACAAACGTAAGCGATATCACGATCGCCGACGGTATGGAGTTTGCCGAGGGCAAGGCTCTCACCGACAGCGGTGTTGTGATCGTAAAAAAGCCAGATCCTGTAGTAAACTATCCGCTGTATGTAAACGGCGTGAGATTTACGAGCAAGGAGCTCACCGTAAAGTGCGGCAGCGGTACAGCCGCATATGACCCCGCGACCTCGACGCTCACGCTCGACAACGCGTCGGTCACAACTCCGTTCGGGTACGCGGAGCACTCCAACGCTCTGATTTACTGCAAAAATGATATAAACATTGTCCTCAAGGGCAAAAACGAAATAAAGGACGCTTCGGGCAAGGGCGCGGGCGGTATTGTCTGTGACGGTTTCGTCACCGTAAAGGGCGACGGCAGCTTAGCTTTAAGCGACGTTTATACGGGCTTCACCGTCGGCACCGAGGGCGGCAAACACGACCTCACCTTCGACGGCGCGAGCGTGACTGTTACCTCGTCCTCGACAGGCGTATGGGCTGCGAGAAACATCACCTTTAAGAACAGCACAGCCGAAATCACCGCGACGGGCAAATTCGCGAACGCCGTTATTTCCGATATCGCGGGAACCGTTACTGTTACGAACAGCAGAGTAAACATCAGCGCCGCGCGCGCGGCTGTTAAGCTCGGCGACGGCGACGACGACACCTCCGCTCACGCGCTCGTTATGAACTCGGGAGCGCTCAATATCTCCTCGGAGAAGGACTACGCGGTCCTGTTCTGGAACTATCGCGATCCCAAGACGGGCAATACAGGCGTTAACGGAAAAATCACGGTAAACGGCGGCAGTATGAGGCTCAGCTCCGCCAACGGCGGAACGAATCTTCCGAACGAGGATATAACCATCGCCAAGGGTATGGGAATAAACGAGGGCGAGTCGCTCTCGGACAGCGGTCTTGTCGTTGTCGGCACGGAGATCCCTGTCGTCAAGTACGCTCTGTGGGTCAACGGAAAGCAGCTCACCAGCAAAACGCCCGAGATCAAGTGCGGATTGGGTACGGCTTCGTTCGACGCGGAGACCTCGACGCTCACGCT
>JAHLBL010000165.1 GCA_020625635.1 bacterium | reverse complement strand
CACAGCGCCGCGGTGCCCTCGCCGCTGTTTCTGTTCACGTAATCTATGTATTTCTCACTGCTTCCGCGCAGGATAACGACCCTCGCGGACGGAGCGTAGTGCTTGTATTTCATACCCGGGGAAGCCGCCTTCTCGCCGTCGCGCAGCTTATTCAGAACCGCGTCGTCTATGTCGATCTCACCGAGCACGCTCTCGAGCTGCTCGACGGTTATACCGCCGGGGCGCAGGAGCCTCGGCTTTTCGGTCGCGAGAGTGATAACCGTGCTCTCAACTCCAACCCTGCACTCGCCGCCGTCGACAACGGCGTCGATCCTGCCGTCCATATCGTTCATAACGTGAGCGGCTGTCGTAGGGCTCGGGGAACCCGAAAGATTGGCTGACGGAGCCGCCAGAGGCACTCCCGCCGCCTTTATGATTGCCTGAGCCGTCTTGTGCTCGGGGAAGCGGATCGCCACGGTATCGAGCCCCGCGCTGACCTCGTCGGGTATGGCGCTGCCCTTGGGCATTATTATTGTAAGAGGACCGCTCCAGAACTTTTCCGCCAGCTTCCTTGCCCCCTCGGGGAAGTCGCTGACGAGCTTAAAGCGGCTTATATCCGATATGTCGGCTATATGTACGATCAGCGGGTTATCCATCGGTCTGCCCTTTGCCGCGAAGATCTTCGCGACAGCCGCGCCGTCGAGGGCGTTCGCCGCAAGCCCGTAGACCGTCTCGGTCGGGATCCCGACAAGCCCGCCGTCGGCGAGGATCCTGCCCGCGCGTCTTACTCCCGCTTCGTCGTCCTTCAGTAACAGTGTATTCATAAAATCAGCTTTCCATACTTTCGCGTAGTTTTTCCGCTCTGTCGGCGGCTGTGAGATTGTCGATAACCTCGTCGAGGTCGCCGTTGAGGATGTCCTCGAGCTTATAGAGAGTGAGCCCGATCCTGTGGTCGGTAAGACGTCCCTGCGGATAGTTGTAGGTCCTTATGCGCTCGCTGCGGTCTCCCGAGCCGACCTGACTTTTCCTTTCGGCAGAGATCGCGCTGTCCTGAGCCTCCTGCTTCTGACGAAGCAGTCTCGACTTCAGCACCTTGAGCGCCTTGTCCTTGTTCTTGTACTGGCTGCGCTCGTCCTGACACTCGACGACCATACCCGTCGGGATATGAGTTATACGTATCGCGGAGGAGGTTTTGTTTATATGCTGACCGCCCGCTCCCGAGGAACGGAAGGTGTCTATTTTCAAATCATTGGGGTTGATTTCCAACTCGACCTCGTCAGCCTCGGGGAGCACCGCCACGGTGGTGGTGGAGGTATGTATACGCCCCTGGCTCTCGGTCTCGGGCACGCGCTGGACGCGGTGAACGCCGCTCTCGTACTTGAAGCGGCTGTACGCTCCGCTGCCGTTGACCATAAAGGAAATTTCCTTGAATCCGCCGAGCTCGGTTTCGTTGGCGTTTATGATCTCGGTTTTAAAGCCCTTGCGCTCGGCGTACATCGTGTACATCCTGTACAGCACGGCTGAGAAAAGCGCGCTCTCCTCGCCGCCCGCGCCGCCGCGGATCTCGATAATGACGTTGCGGTCGTCGTTGGGATCCTTGGGGAGCAGAAGAATTTTAAGCTCGTCGCTGAGCGTCTCCACAGCCGCCTTCGCCTCGTCGAGCTCAAGCTGAGCGAGCTCCTTTATCTCGGCGTCCTGTCCCGAGTCCGCGAGCAGCTCGAGGCTCTCCTCGATAGTTTTCCGAGCCTGCTTATACTCGCGGTACTTGAGCACAACAGGCTCAAGCTCGCGGATCTCCTTCATAATTTTATTATATTCATCCACATCAGCCGCAACCGACGGCTCGTAGATTTTCTTGTTCAGTTCGCTGTATCGCTTATCAAAAATCTCAATCTTCCCGAACATTTTCCAGCACCTTTTTTATACTTTTTTCTGCCTTTTTCCGCGGAGTCATAACCTCTCTGCCGCAGCCCTCGCATTTCAGCCTGAAATCCATCCCGACACGCAGCAGCTCAAAAGTCCTGCAGCCGCAGGGATGAGGCTTCTTCATCTCTACCCTGTCTCCGACACTAAGATTCATCGCGCACCTCCGCCGAATATATATAATAAAGTATAGTCTATTTTGGAAAAAATAGCAACCTTTTTAAAAAATCCGTATTCTATCGCAAATATTTCACATATTTATACGTATTTGTGTTGTATTTGCGGAATATTTTTGCTAATATATTACAAAGAGGTGATTACTTATGAAACAGCTCAGCATTTTACTTTCAATACTGATGATACTCGGGATACTGCTTTCAGCTCCCGTGTATGCCGAGCGTTCTGAAAATAACGACGGAAACCCTGTTATCGAAATAACCGATGACGAAAACGAAACCGGCGAGGGCACCGCGACGGACGACGAGACTTCAACGGAAGCTTCATCCGCAGGCGTGACCGAAACTCAGAGGTCGACAGAGACCGCGGCTCCGACCGTGACGGAAACTCAGGAACCGACGGAGTCCGTGACAGGCAGCGTAATAATCGCTACCGAGACGGAGGATCCCGACGACGAAATCGGCGAGGGCGAGGACGACCCCGACGACCCCGACGATCCCGACGACGAAGAGGATCCCGACGAGACCGGCGATGAAGAAGATCCCGACGAGACCGATCCCGACGATGAAACCGACCCCGATGAGGAAGAGCCCGACGACGAGGAGATCGTTCCCGTATTTGATTTCGGCGACTACTCCTACTGCGTTGAAAAGGACGGCGGCGTAAGCATAGTCGAATACAGAGGCACTGAAAAAACCGTTACAATTCCCGATAAAATCGAGGATAAAAAGGTGACGAGGATCGAGTCCTGCGCCTTTGCGGATAATGAAACGCTGGAGAAGATCATCATTCCCGACAGCGTAACAGAGCTCGGCGAACAGGCTTTCAGCGACTGCCCGGAGCTTGTCGAGGTCGTTCTCGGAAACAGCGTTAAGGTGATCGGAGACAGCGCCTTCTACGGCTGCGGCTCGCTGGAGAAGATTGATCTCCCCGACAGCGTCGAGACCATCGAGTACGGCGCGTTCGCGGAGTGTTCCAGCCTCACCGAAATCTCGGTTCCGAAGAACGTGACCGAGATCAGCGAGGGGGTGTTCTCAGAGTGTGAATCACTCGAGAAGGTCGTTTTCAAGGGCGACGTTACAAAAATCGACAACGACGCGTTCTTCGGGTGCACATCGCTCAATAACATAAAGATCCCCGAGACCGTCACGAGCATAGGCGCGGCTGTATTCAACGGCTGTGAGAGTCTCACGAAAATCGAGATTCCCGACAGCGTCAAGACTATCGGATCGAGCGCGTTTATGGACTGCACCTCGCTGGAGGATATCTCGATCGGCGCGGGAATAAAGGAGATCAAGGAGGATACCTTCTCGGGATGTACAGCGCTGACCGAGATCGTCATTCCCGAAAACGTAAAGAAAATCAACAACGGCGCGTTCACGGACTGCGAATCGCTCGAAAAGGTGGAACTGCCGAAGGAGACCAAGACGGGCGCGTCAACCTTCCAGGGCTGTATGACGCTGACAAAAATCAGCTTCAAAAAGAACAGTCTCACCCTGTACGTAAAGGGCACGGCTAAGGTAAAAGCCAAAGTAACCCACGGCACAGGCAAGACCTCCTACAAGAGCTCCGACAAAAAGATCATCAAGGTCACAAAGGACGGCAAGATCACCGCTCTGAAAAAAGGCAAAGCCACCGTCACCGTTAAGAACAACGGCGTTAGCGCGAAGCTTAAAATCACGGTAAAGAACCCGTATATCAAAAAGCCGCCGAAGTCGATCAAGAAGGGCAAGAGCGTCACGCTTAAAATAATCGGCAAAATCGGCAAGGCGAAGTTCAAGACCTCGGACAAGAAAACCGCGTCGGTAAACAAGAAGGGAAAGATCACCGCCAAGAAGAAGGGCAAGGTCACCATCACCGTAACGGTAAACGGAGTCAAGATCAAACTGAAAATCAAAGTCAAGTAAAAAGCAGGGCGGCTTTGAAGAATTGACAATTGATAATTGACAATTGATAATTTAAGGTCGGGCAGACAGGTTGTGCTTATGAAACAACCTCTTCTGCCCGACTTTTTTATATCCGCCTTTGAAAGCGTTTTCTTTGGCAAAGCGTTCCTGAACGGCGGAGCTGTCGTTTAGCTCAGTTTTCGACGGCGCGCAATAAGTCCTTCCCCTTTCAGGGGAAGCACTCCGAAGTTC
>JAHLBL010000164.1 GCA_020625635.1 bacterium | reverse complement strand
TTCTACACGTCATTCACTTTCCACTTTTCACTTTCAACTTTCCACTTTCCACTTTACACTTTCCACTTTTCACTTTTTAAGCTTCCAGCTTCTCGAGCTCCTTTTTGAGCCGTTTTATTATCTTCTTTTCGAGCCTTGATATGTACGACTGCGATATCCCGAGGTAGTCCGCGACCTGCTTCTGGGTGTGCTCCTTTCTGCCGTTGAGCCCGAAGCGCAGCTCCATAATAAGCGCCTCTCTCTCGTTGAGCCTTCCTACCGCGCTGAGGAGCTGACTGCACTCGAGCTCATTCTCTATGCCGCGGTTGATTATGTCGGGGTCTGAGCCGAGCACATCGCACAGCAAAAGCTCGTTTCCGTCCCAGTCGGTGTTCAGCGGCTCGTCAATGCTGACCTCGTTTTTGAGCTGACTGCTCTTTCTGAGAAACATAAGTATCTCGTTTTCAATGCACCGCGAGGCGTAGGTCGCGAGCTTGATGTTCTTGTCGGGCTTGAAGGTGTTCACCGCCTTTATGAGCCCGATCGTGCCGATCGAGATGAGATCCTCGATCCCCGCGCCTGCCGTCTCGAACCTCTTCGCTATGTAAACAACGAGCCTGAGGTTGTGGACTATGAGCGTTTCCTTTCCGCTTTCGTCGCCGTTTTTTATTCTCTCGATGACCTCCGCCTCCTCCTGCTTGCCGAGAGGCGGGGGAAGGGTGTCGCTTCCGTTTATGTAAAAGACCTCGTCGTCCGTGACGAACAGCTTCATAAGGATTTTTTTAATTATCATATTTACCATCCTTTTTCAAAATGATGTCGGGCGGTATCAGCCCGTCGATCTCGCCGTTGAATATACCCTCGCACATTCCTATGTACAGCTCCTCGCCGCATTTACTGCCGTCTGTCAATACCCCGTCAGCCCTGAAGCCGCGGATAATTCCCTTTCCGCCGAGGCTGTTGAACGGTATTACTCGGCAGTCCTTTTCTTTTACGGCGGTGTTTTCAAACAGCCTTTTGTCCGCGATTATTACGCGGCTGCCCGAGAACGGCTCGCGCACGTTCATTCCCGTGTCGGTTTTGCACCTGAGTTTTATTTCTTTATCGGAATAATATACCGTGACCTCCTTAACGGTGGCAGGGGAGGCGCGGTTCCTGAAGAACCTGTTGTACAGAAACAGTACGGCGTAAATCACGAGCGTGAGTATTATCAGCAGTATCGGTGAAATATTAAAGTAGACGCGGTTGTTTATGACAGCCATACCGCTCGGTCTGAGCGCAAGCCAGAGGAAGATCATCGCTCCGCTGAACAGGAAGCTCACCACGATGAGCGTCAGCGTCCTCCTGAGAAACGCTCTGAGCCCGCCATAGCCGAAGGCGATCAGCACGAGCAGCGCGGCGGACAGCGAGGTTATCAGCAGATTGATAAGAAACCCGTTGATCCTCATAAGCGACAAAACGCTCAGAAGCCCGCCCGCGGCGGCTGCGGCGATAAGCCGAGGGTAACGCGTATCGGCGCGTGTGATCCGCCTTACGCAAAGCAGAAATAAAAAATCCTCGATTATGTTCACAAAAATAAGTACATCAACGTAAATAACCTGCATCCGACCACTTCCTAACATATTATCTCACCGCTGCCCCGTAAATTCTGTCAAAACAAGGGGGAGGGGGAATAAATGATAATCAGCGTCGGCGAAAGCCCGTAAATAAAAAGGCAGACAGGTTTTCAATAGCATAACCTGTCTGCCTGACTTAATTGTCAATTATCAATCCCTTCGGGATCATTCCATATTTCTCTTTCCGAGGAAGAGCACAGCCAGCATACCCGAGCCGACGTGCGTGCCGATAACGGGACCGATGTCGCAGATTATAACGTCCTTAACCTGTGACTTCACGCGCTTCCTCAGCTCCTTAGCGCCGTCGATGTTGTCGGCGTGAGCGATCATAATAGTCTGGTTCTTAAGATCCTCCGCGTCACGCTTCATTTTGCTCTCGAGCAGAGAGTACACGCCCGCGCTGCCTCTTGTCTTGCCGACGTTCACGAGCTTGCCGTTCTCGTCAACGCTGAGCACGGGCTTTATCTGGAGCGCCTTCGCGAAGGTAGCCGTTACGGCTGAGATCCTTCCGCCGCGCTTGAGCTGGTCGATGTCGTCAACGACAAACCAGTGACCGACCTTCAGCTTGAGCTCCTCGGCGAATTTTACAAGCTCCTCTGAGGAGGGCTTTTCGTTTTTATACTTCGTACCGACGTGATACATAAGCAGTCCCTGTCCTGCGGACGCGCACAGCGAGTCCACGATGGTGACGCTCCTGTCGGGGTAGCGCTCGAGCAGATCTCTGGCGGCAATTTTTGAGGTGTTGTAGGTTCCGCTCAGTCCCGAGGTGAAGCAGATGTACACGATGTCCTTTCCGTCTCTGAGGTACGGCTCGAAATATTCGGTATAAGCGCTGTAGCTTATCTGGGTAGTCTGTGACTGTACGCCAGATTTAAGCTTGCCGTAGAACTCCTCAAGGCTCATTTCACGCGCGTCAAGATAGTGGTGATAGACCTTTTCCTCCATAAGAAATACCATAGGCAGTACCAGAAGCCCGCACTCGGCGGCAATCTTCTCAGGCAAATCGCATGTGGAATCTGTCATAAGTACGTAATCGCCGTATTTGCTCATAATTACCTCCTGATCAATTTCATAACTTCTAAAATAAAAATCCTTACATACAATTATAATAAATGCTCAATTAATTGTCAATGATTATCGGGAGTGGTTTTATGGATTGTACTATGAATCAGCTCAGGCGTAAGGAGGTCATAAACAGCCGCAACGGCTGCCGCATAGGCTTCGTCGACGATGTGAGCATTGACGTAAAGACCGCCTGCGTGCAGTCAATCATAATATACGGCAGGCTTAAGCTGCTCGGCATACTCGGCAGACACACCGACTGTATCATCCCGTGGGACAAAATATCCCTTATCGGAGAGGATACGATACTCGTGGATTTCAGCGGAGAATTTGCCAAAAAACACAGTAAAAAAGGACGTTTTCCAAAGTTTTTTTAAAAAAAGTCTCATTTCTGCCTTGTTAAAAAAACTTTTATACACAGTCAACTCTTTTTGTTAAAACCTACCAAGGTTATATTCCTTTATAAGAAATAAGATTACAAAATGTAAGGATTGTAACCGCTTTTAACCGCTTTTTCGCGATTTGCGATTTGCATTTTTTGTGAAAATGTGTTTAAATAACGGCGTCGCAAGGCTTCGGACAGAAGCGCGGCAACGAAATGAAATTGTGTGAACGCCAAAAAACATAAGCTTGCTGAAAGCGCGTGGAGGTTTGAAACTCCGTGATTTAGAGACGCGCCGATAGGAGGAATAGTTTTGAGAAGTTCAAATTACAAACATTTATCACACGCTGCGGCTGATACAAGAACCCGCAGACACGCAAAGCCCGCACAGACAGGCAAGAAGGTTTCCAAGCTCGGTTCCTTAATAATAACAGCCGTTATAGTACTCGCTGTTGTTGTTATCCCCAGCGTTACCCTTATCCAGAACGTTGAGGCGTTGACCGACGCCAAGAACGCCGCCTTTTCCGTAGGCGATTCGGGCGACTACGCCGACGTGTTCTCCGTAAAGGATGTAAAGGCGGAGGAAGAGGTCGAGGAGACCACAGAGCCCGAGACCGAGACTGAGCCCGAGACAGAGGCTGAAACAGAAGCCGAGACCGAGGCTGAGTACGAGGAAGAGTACGAGGAAGAGTACGAGCAGACCGAGGAGGAAGCCGAGGAGGTTTCATATGACGGCGGTTACGCTCCCGTTCACGTTGAGCTCTCCGATTACGACAGAGACCTGCTCGAGCGTCTTGTAATGGGCGAGGCAGGCACACTCGGATACGAGGGCTGCGCGCTTGTCGCTCAGGCTGTACGCGACAGTATGGTTCTTTCTGGAACTACCTCAGTTGAGGAGATCATCGCCACCTACCAGTACGACGGCTCTACCTACGGCGAGCCCAACGACACCGTAAGACAGGCGGTTTCCGATATATTCGACTGTGACGGCTATGCCGTAGATCACAGGATCCTTTACTTCTACGCCTGCGACATCGTTTCCAGCGACTGGCACGAGGGTCAGCAGTACATAACTTCCTGCGGAAACGTAAGGTTCTTTGACCAGTGGTAATTTTTAGTGAATAGTGGTTAGTGGTTAGTGAAAAGTGAAGGTCGGGCAGACAGGTTGTGCTTTTGAAAACCTGTGTGCCCGATTTTTTTATATCCGCCTTTGGAAACGTTCGCTCTGGCAAAACCATCATAT
>JAHLBL010000163.1 GCA_020625635.1 bacterium | reverse complement strand
AAGCCGTTCTGTATTGAATCATAAGTTTTGTGATAAAGAAGAATATGCTAAATCATATGCCTCGGAATCTTGTGGCGGCGCAGGTTATAATGGGCGCCGACGAGAGGCTCGTACTTGTTGAGGTATACGCTGGACATTCCGATCATATACCAGAACCAGATCACCATAAAGCTGATATCGTACAGCAGCGCTTTCTCGAACAGCGAGTACACAAGGTACGAACAGCAGAACGCGAACAGACACGGCAGGATATCCTCGGAAGCGGCGTTCTGGCGCTTGAAGAGGTTGAAAATAATGTGCTTGCCTAACCTCAGTCCGAAAACGGCAAAGAACAAAAAGCCCATTATTCCGGTCGATACGAGGATCGTCATATAACCGTTGTGGATATCGTTGTTGTGGTAGCTCATCGTAAATGTGCCGTTCTGGTACTTCTGGCTGTACTCGATGATATTGCCGTTGCTAATACCGAACACGGGAGACATCCAGAAGAGCCTTATGCTCTCCTGAAGGAGCTTGATACGTCCGCTGTCAAGGTTTTTATTCTTATGCTTGAACGTAACGGTTTCCGACTCCGTGGTCTGAGCCGTGATAAAGCTCTCCTTCATCTCACCGCCGCCAGGAGCGTCATAGATCTCCTGCGTCACCGTCTGCGGCGAGCTCTGGAGAGAGGATATCGTCCGCTGGCAGATAATCCTTACCATAAACGAAGCTCCGACGACATAAGCCGCCGCGATCGTAAGCGCAAGGAGCTTGATCATCGCCTGCTTAAACGGCATTCGCGCCGACATCGAAAAATAATAGAACACCAGCGTAAAAATAACATAGCATATAAACAGCACGAACGAAGCGTTCGAGTCGCACAGCAGAAGCGAAATAAGGTTAACGCTGAGACAGACGGCAAGCCAGATTCGGCTTATGCGTCCGCGCTTTGCCTGAACGAGAAAGCCGTGCTTTGAGATAATGTGGCAGCATACTATTGAAACAACAGAAATGAAGCCGAGGATGTTCGGGTTAGTGTACAAACCCGTGTACCTGTTCTCAAATATGATAAAGTTCGTCCAGCCGATCTTGAACCTGATACCCGACATAAGGCAGGCAAAACCGAGGACTCCCAGAATTGTCGTTACGTAGATAATAAACTTGCAGATTTTATAAAGCTCGCCCTTTGTGTTGAGATCCTTCTCGGTATGTATGCCGTAAAAAACGAAAAAGCAGTTGGAGATATGCGCCATCATTATAAGATTATAGACAAGACCGACCGATATGTTGATCAGCATTGTCAGAAAGTTCGTCGCCAGAAAAGCGAGAACCCATACTGAGAAGCGCATCCTGTCGAAGCATTCTTCACGGACGATCTTGTAATACACAAGATAAAGTCCCCAGAAAAACATAACAAAAAGAGCTGGATAGGCAGGAAGCTGGATAAAAGAAACATTATTAAAAAACAATACAATGATATACAAGATACGATAACGGGACGCATCTCTCACTGTAAGCTTGAATCTCTCCATATTCTCACCCCTGTCTTTTTCAGATTTTTCTCTAAAATTAGTGGAATGCAACCTCTTTTACGGTCTTCAACATAAGATATATGTCGTTACGAAGGCTGAAATTCTTTAAATACAAGAGATTATAGTGCATTTTTTTTGGAAGGATTATTTTAACATAGTCCTCGTCGATGTTCGTGCTCGCCTCAAGCATACGGTCCTCGTTCTTGAACTTGATGCTGGCGAGGCTTGTAATTCCCGCGGGCATAAGAAGTGTGGCGTACATCGCGTCGGAATAGCGCGCGACGTACTCGGGAACCTCGGGACGTGTGCCGACGATACTCATATCGCCCTTGAGCACGTTAAAGAGCTGCGGAAGCTCGTCAAGACGGAACTTTCTGAGGAAACCGCCGATACGCGTGATTCTCGGATCACCGAGCGATGTGACGTGGCTGCCCATCTTATCTGCGTCGCAGACCATCGTGCGGAATTTATAGATTTTAAATTGTCGGTTATATGTTGTCACCCTGACCTGCTTGAAAAGAACAGGACCCCGCGAGGTGAGTTTAATCAGCAAAGCGAGAATTATTATCGGAATAAGAAGTATAATAATAAGAAGCAACGAAATTATCAGGTCGACAATACGCTTCATTATGATACTTCGTTTCTTTGTTTTCAGGATGTCATAATATTTTTTTACCGCTTTATTTTGAAACTCCGAGGGGAGCTCATCAAAAGGCTGTAACATAAAACCCTCCGTAATACGGAAAACGTCGTTCTTCGTACCGCAAATACACACAATAATCCATATTAATATTCTTTCAGATTATATATCAAATTATGAAATAATTCAAGATATTTTAACATTTTTTTACCGTTCGGGTGAAAATAAAAAGCCGACGGTAAGATACCGTCGGCTTTTTAGGTAATTTTATGGAGTAATCAAAACTTTCTCTCTTCTTTCGTCCTGAATATATTGTAACACAAAACTATAAAATGTCAACAGTTTTTTGAAAAAAGCTTTAAGAAAAGTAGAAAATAATTATAAAATCTACAAAAACAACCAAATTATTATGCTTGACTATCTGCGATAACTGTTGTAAAATTATAATACAAGGTGAGGAATGTGATATGAACAACGAATATTCGCCCGATTTGATCACCCTGCTTGACGAGGAAAATCGGGAACACACTTTTGAAATTCTGGATACTTATGAATATGAAGGCAGCCTGTACTACGCGCTGATGCCCGTGTATGAAAACAAAAGCGATCTGCTTAATGACAGCGGTGAGTACACTATCCTCGAGGTGCTTGACGAGGACGGAGAGCAGCAGCTCGCCGAGGTCGAGGACTACGAGCTCAGGAGACGGCTTGCGGACATATTCGAGGACAGATTCAACGACAGTTTTTATGATTGACATTTTCCTGCCTGATTCGTGAATGCGATTAAAATAACCCTACAACTTTTAAATCGGGAGCCGGACTCTTTACGCGGTGTGCAGACCTCTCCCCTTTTTCGGGGAACGTTGGGAGTACTGATGCTATAAGGAGGCACCCACCTGTCCTTCAGTAGGCAGGTTATTATGTATCGCTTACGGTCAGGCGGGGTTTTTATTACAACTCAGCTTTGAATACAGGAAAAGGATGTGGATCGATATATGAAAATTTCAGTGCTCGGCACAGGACGCTGGGGCAGCTGTATCGCGTGGTATCTCGACAAAATCGGCAACGAGGTAGTATCATGCGGACTTAAGGACGCGCCTGACTTTCAGGCTCTTTACAACACACACAAGAACGACTATCTGACCTTCCCCGAGTCCATCGAGGTCACCAGCGACTTGAAGTACGCCGTTGAGAGAGCGGAAGTCATCGTTATTTCAATATCATCCCAGTTCCTTCGCTCATATATGAAGGATATTTCCAAATACAACCTTGACGGAAAGATCTTTGTGCTCTGTATGAAGGGCGTCGACGTTGAAACGGGAAAAAGGCTCTCACAGGTTATGGAGGAGTTTGTCGACACAGACAAAACCCCTGTTGCCGTATGGGTAGGTCCCGGTCATCCTCAGGACTATGTAAGAGGAATCCCGAACTGTATGGTGATCGACAGCAAAAACGAGGAAGTAAAGAGAAAGCTCGTCAACGAGTTTTCCTCAGACCTTATCAGGTTTTACATAGGCACTGACCTTATCGGCAGCGAAATCGGAGCCGCTGCTAAAAACGTAGTCGGAATCGCCGCGGGTATACTCGACGGTCTTAATATGACCTCGCTCAAGGGAGCTCTCATGTCGAGAGGCACGAGGGAAATCGGAAGGCTTATAAAAGCGCTCGGCGGCAACGAGATCAGCGCGTACGGTCTTTGTCACTTAGGCGACTACGAGGCAACCCTCTTCTCCCCGTGGAGCCATAACAGACGCTACGGCGAGGAGTTCGCAAAGGGCAACAAGTTTGACAAGCTCGCCGAGGGCGTAATGACGTCAAAGGCGCTTAAAAAGCTCGGCGATATGTATGATGTTGAGCTTCCGATCGTGACCGCTGTTTACAACGTGCTCTTTGAGGGCACGGACATTATGGGTGAAATCAACAAGATGTTCTCAAGAAACGTCAAGTCCGAGTTTTAAAAATTCCAAATAATAAATCAGGCAGACAATGCGTTATTGCACTGTCTGCCTTTTCTTTTGTTTAGTCCGTATCGAGTTTAAGAACAGCCATAAACGCCTCCTGCGGCACTTCAACCGTACCGAGCTGACGCATACGCTTTTTACCCTCTTTCTGCTTTTCGAGGAGCTTTTTCTT
>JAHLBL010000162.1 GCA_020625635.1 bacterium | reverse complement strand
GCTGTTAAGGAGGACGAGCGGTTTCCCGCCGTGCGTGAGTGTCTGCCCGGAGCAAACTGCGGAGCATGCGGCTTCGCGGGCTGTGACGGTTACGCAAAGGCGCTCTGTGAGAATCCCGACACCCCGACTAATCTCTGTATTCCCGGAGCGGACGCTGTGTCAAAACAGCTGAGCGAGGTGCTCGGAGTTGAATTTGAGGACGTTGTGGAGATGATGGCGGTTGTCCGCTGCTCGGGCGACTGCAAATCCACAGAGGACAAGGTGGACTATCGCGGTATAGAGAGCTGTGCCGCCGCTAAGCTGATGTACGGCGGAAAAGGCTCCTGCGGTTACGGCTGTCTCGGCTTCGGCGACTGCGCGGCTGTATGTCCTCATGACGCGATTTATATCGCGGACGGTATAGCGAGAGTTGATAAGGAGGACTGCGTAGGCTGCGGACTGTGCGAAAAAGCCTGTCCCAACAACGTGATTACCCTTATTCCCGCAGTAAAAAAGGTCGTTGTCGCCTGCAACAATAAGGACAAGGGCGCCGTTACGCGCAAGGCTTGCGTAAAGGGCTGTATAGGCTGCCGCAAATGCGTAAAAGCCTGCCCCAAGGAGGCTGTTGCGGTTATCAATAATGTAGCGGTTATCGATCAGTACAAATGCGTGGGCTGCGGGCTCTGCGCCAAGAACTGCACTACGGGCTGTATAACAATTATTTAATATCGGGCAGACGGTTCGCGGTGAACTGTCTGCCGAATTTTTTTGTTTTTTACTGAACCTTTTTGCTTTTAAAAGTATCTAATATACAGAACTCATACGAGGAGTGATGGATATGAAGGATTTAAAATCACAGTTTAAACCTACGCCCGAGCGGTTTCTTTACAATATAGAGCAGAGTATCGCAGAGGCGGAAAGCGGCGTAAAGGCAAAACGCCGCAGAGCGCCGATAAAGCTGATTGCGGTGATCGCGGCGCTTATTGTGGCGATTCCCGTGGGAGTGTTCGCCGCAGGAAGGCTGTCGGGAATGAATGTTACCGAAGTGGGGAATTACGCGGTAAAATTTGAGATAGATCCCGAGGCGGTAAAATCTTCGCCGAAATATGTCAAGTTTACCGTGACTGCTCCGAATGGCTACAAGAGCAGCGGTTTCGGCGACGGAACTGTTTTTACGCGCGAGGACAACGATGAAGCGTTTGTCGGATTTTTGCTCACGCGTCCCGAGGGCGGCGATACTGATGACGACCTTATGATGAATATTACGAACAAGGAGGAGCGCGAGATAAACGGCAGAGCGGTTCTGTTTGCCGATGACGCGGGTTATGCCGAAACCAAGGGAGAGTCGATGCTCAGATACGCGGTGTATTTTGAACCCGACGTGAATATTCTCGTTACCTGCATCTACAGCTCGTCGGTTGACCGCGAGGATGTCGCTGAGTTTATTTCGGAATCCTCCGTTTCAGAGGGTACAAAGGGCGATCATACCGAATACCAGCTTCCGTTTAAGCTTGACGACGAGGATAAAAACAGCATTAAAGAAATGCTCGAAAACTTCAGCATTAATTATGAACTTATTAACGAAGGCGAGTATCTCTCCGACCAGAACAACGAAAAAGTAAAGTTCGCCGTAGGCAACTTCCGCTACACAGACAACGTAAAGGATTTTAAAAAGGCGGATTTCACATTTGAAGACAGCTATTCAAAGCATATAGCCAAGGACGGCAGCCTTATTCCCCAAAAGCGGGAGACATGGAAACACGGCGACGGTATTAACAGTATTGATGAGCTTGAAAAGACCGAATACATCAACCAGAAGCTGTTGCTGATAGACGTTACTTACCGAAATACGGGAACTGCCGTCGCTGATATTTTCCCGGACTTCAACTGCGGAGCGGTATATCTCGACAAACTCGGAGAAAAGCTGGTGAACAACCCGGACGAATCCAGACTGGGCGGAATAAACTGTTATGTACAGAACAGCGGAAAACAGGAGGAGTTCAGCCTGGAGGCGGGCGATACCCGTACTGTAACGATAGGTTTTATGATAGACGAGGATTTGATGGATAAAACATACATTATGTTCTCCTCGATTTTTTCTTCCGATGATGATTTTTCAAATATTACCTTTAAGGCGGTGAAGGTCGATGGATAACGCCGCTTTTGAAAAGTATGTGCTCGACTGTGCGGACACTCTCTACAGGGTGTCGATGTCGATGCTGAAAAACGAAGCCGACGCTCAGGACGCCGTTCACGACGCTATCCTGACAGCCTATGAACAGCAGAACAAGCTGCGCGAGGAAAAGTATTTTTCAACATGGCTCGTGAGGATTCTGATAAACCGCTGTAAAAAGGAGTACAGGGACAGAAGCCGTATCGCAGACACAGGGGACATGCTCCCCGATATCGAGTCGCGCGACAATCCCTACCTTTCGGTAGAGACAGGCGAGGCGATAAACGCGCTCCCCGAAAAAATCAGAACGGCGGTGGTGCTTCACTATGTCGAGGGCTTTTCGGTAAAGGAGATAAAACAGATTTTAAAAATCCCCGAGGGAACGGTGAAATCCCGCCTCTCTAAAGGCAGAGACCTCCTGCGCTCGGCTCTCGGGGAATAAAACAGGCAGACAGTTCGATTGAGCTGTCTGCCTGTTTGTTATATGTTGCTTTTAACGTCACGCTTTCCGTACATTATCCGTAAAACCGATACTACGTCTGGATCATCATTCACCGAATAAAACACTAAATAATTATCAACGGGCATAAAACGGATGTCGTTTTTGTAAATCGGGAAACGCTTGGGCATAAAGCCCAGTTTTTCTATCTCCTCTTCCAACCGTGACATTTGAGCCGACGCATTTTCGGGCGACAGAAGGCATAAAGCAATATATTCATATATCGCGCGCAAATCCTTATCAGCCTGTGAGGAAATGTTTACAGTAAAATTCACAGGTTGTAGTCCTTTCTTATGTCGGCAAAGGTTTGCTTTGCGGTTTTAAAGTTGCCGTTTTTGATGTCATCAATACCTTTTTGCAGCTCCTTATCAACTTCCTGCTCGGTGAGCTTGTTGAAATCCGGAACATATTCTGTCGGAAGCTTTAAATCAAACGGCAATCCTCTTTGCAGGATTATCTGTTTGTAAAACATATTGATGGCGTTTGAGGCGGGAATACCGAGAGCGGACAGTATCTGCTCAGCCTGCTCTTTAAGCTCGGGCTCTATTCTTACATAAAGGTTAGCGGTTTTGGACATGGTATATCTCCTTTCGGGATTTATACCCTTATTATACACAAATGTACGCACAAATGCAATACGTATTTCAGCTAAGGCGTTATACTATTATCTCTTTAGCAGATAAAGAATCTATTTCATTTGACTCGAAAACTTTTTTTCCGTTATTGTCAAATAGAACATACTCTTTTTCGTCGTTATTTGTATTCTCTTTTGGAACAAAAATTACACCATCATTTAATCTACACCATGCGTCTGCTTCACACTCGTTTTCGGAAAATGAGAATATAAAATTATCATATAAGTCATATACTGAATCAAAATCAACAATTATTCTATTATCATACACATCAATCTGACTGGTATATTTTACTGGAGTTACAAGGATATCCATATTTTTATTAAACACTGCATAGTATTTGCCATCATCTTCACCTTTCATGTTTGCAACAATACATTCGCCACTTAATATGAACTCCGTATCCTCAGACATTTGATTATAATAAGTGTCGTCATTTAATTTTTTAAAAGTTTTTTCTTTTACGTTATACGAAAAAACATTATCGTACTCGTAATTGTAAATGACAGCAATATTATTGAAAACATTGGTAGCTTGACTATCCCATCCATATTCTTCTCTTGATAATTTTCCTGTTGAAATCTTTTCTCCCTTTGGTGTTAGGAACAATATTTCTAACGTATCATTTCCATTGTCATCTTCACCGTATTCAGTATTATAATACACCATTTCTGCATTACTGGGGAATTCGTTGGATGTTTGGTATTCTGTCCATTTTTTACCTTGACAGAAAAAAGTTCCTTTGTTTTTAAAACAGAAAACACCTTGTCCCAAATGTGTAACCTTTATTTCTTCATCGTCTTCTGTGGTGAAACTGTATAATTTTTTTCCATTTGGATCAAAAACAATATATTCGTAATAGTTGTCACTGAATCCGGAATAATGTTTTTGAACTACGGAATATCCATAACCATATGCAACACAACAATTTGAAGTATCACCTTTTGTCGATCGTTCTGATCCTATATCAGTTATGTTTAATTTATTATAACTACTACATATAAAACCTTTTTTATCTAACACACT
>JAHLBL010000161.1 GCA_020625635.1 bacterium | reverse complement strand
TCGGACGCGTTCACATAGAATATGTCGGGAGCCGAAAAAACAGCCGACTTGAATACTTCCATCATATCATCCTTGTGAATTCTGAACTGTGAAACATCAATCGTAGTCTTAAACTCACGAAGCTGTCCGATTATACTGTCAGCGGCGTCCGGGTAATATTTCTCAGCCGCGGGAATCAGCGGATAGATTTTACCTTCTTCATCACCTGAGGAAGCCGCAGCAGAAGCATTCAGCGGGAAAGCCGAAAGCGCAACAACGGCAGCAAGCAGAAAAGATATGAATTTTTTCAATAACATCATCCGTTCTTTATAATGTCTTTAACAACCTCTCCCGCGATAATCAGACCGCAAACCGACGGCACAAAAGCCGTGCTTCCGGGAGTCTGACGTTTTCTAAGCATTGAGGAAGCGTCGGAGGACTCGTCCGACTTTAAAGGAGTCATAGGCTTCTCCTTTGAATAAACTACTTTAAGATGCGTGATCCCGCGCTTTTTCAGCTCGGAACGCATAATTCTCGCCAAAGGGCAGACCGAGGTATCAAAAATATCGGCAACCTCAAAGGCGGAAGCGTCAAGCTTGTTGCCCGCTCCCATAGAGGAGATAATCGGCGTATGGCAGCGCTCGGCGTTCATAATCAGCTCGAGCTTACCCGTTACGGTATCTATCGCGTCAACTATATAATCATACTCTGAGAAGTCAAATTGTGAGGAGGTGTCGGGAGTGTAGAAAGTCTTGTGAGTGTTGAGTATCAAGTCGGGATTGATGTCAAGCAGTCTTTCTCTTGCGGCATCAACCTTATCCATTCCCACGGTTTTTGTCGTAGCGAAAATCTGACGGTTGATATTGCTCTCACAGACAACGTCGCTGTCTATGATATCGAGAGTGCCTATTCCGCTTCGCACCAGCGCTTCCGCGGTAAAGCCCCCTACTCCGCCTATTCCGAACACGGCTACGCGGGACTTTTTAAGACATTCCATGGCATCATCACCCAGCAGAAGCTGAGTCCTTGTAAAGAGATTACTCATCCTTAAGCTCAACAACCGTGAACGTAGTCCTGTTTGCCGAAACGATCGCGTCGCGTTCTCTCTCGTTGAGATATTCATGCAAATAGGTTATAAACTCATCGGACATCGGTTCTTCGGTGGAAATGTACTGGCGGCCGCACGTATCGTGCAGTTTAAGGTTTACGTTGTAGTACTGTTTGGCCGACTGACAGAATTCTGTGAATCTGCTCATATTAATAGCTTTCATAACAATATTGGTCAGTATATGAAGTAAACTGCCGGTAACAACTGACTTTCCTCCTTAATAACATTATACTATTATAATTTCGTATTTACAATCATTTTTTTTAAAAAGTATTGACATTATTATAAAGCAGTGATATAATACCTACAAAACTAGTAGGTAGATACCAAATTGGAGGAGAAATATGAATTACTTCAAATGTCACGAGCGATGTTGTCATATTAAACATCCAAAAACAGTATTATATTATTAAAAATTTAAGGAGTTTACCATGAAAATAAATAAAACAATCACAGAACTTATCGGAAACACGCCCCTTCTCGAACTCACAAATTACGAGAAAGAGAACAACCTTGAAGCAAGAGTAGTAGGAAAGCTAGAGTATTTCAACGTAGCGGGAAGCGTTAAGGACAGAATCGCCAGAGCTATGATCAACAACGCCGTGGAACGCGGACTGCTCAAAGAGGGCTCCACAATTATAGAACCCACAAGCGGCAACACGGGAATCGGTCTCGCGGCTGTAGCTTCCGCGCGCGGATACAGAATCATCCTCACAATGCCCGAGACCATGAGCATTGAGCGAAGAAATCTCCTAAAGGCTTACGGCGCGGAGCTCGTTCTCACCGACGGAGCCAAGGGTATGAAGGGCGCGATTGAGAAGGCAAAGGAGCTTGCCGAGAACATTCCCGACAGCTTCATTCCAAGCCAGTTTACAAATATGGCAAATCCGAGAGCTCATATCGAAACAACAGGTCCCGAAATCTGGGACGACACCGACGGCGAAGTTGATATTTTTGTCGCGGGCGTAGGCACAGGCGGAACTCTCTCGGGCGTAGGCGGATATTTAAAGGGCAAGAACCCGAACGTAAAGGTTGTCGCTGTTGAGCCTGCTACCTCCCCCGTTCTTTCCAAGGGCACACCCGGACCGCATAAGATCCAGGGAATCGGCGCGGGCTTCGTTCCCGAAACTCTTAACACGGATATTTACGATGAAATCATCACAGTTGAAAACGAGGAAGCGTTCAACACAGGAAGAGCTCTCGCAAGAAAAGAAGGCTTGCTCGTCGGTATTTCCTCGGGCGCGGCTGTTTTCGCGGCTGCCAAGCTCGCTCAGAGACCTGAGAACAAGGGTAAGCTGATTGTAGCTCTCCTCCCCGATACAGGCGAAAGATACCTCTCAACACCGATGTTTTCAGAGGATTAATAAGTACGTTTAAAAAGGGGCTGACTCAAAGTTCAACCCCTAATGTACAAATGCAATTCAATAGTGATAAGTATTAAGTGAAAAGTACAGGATCTTACCACTTATAACTTATCACTTTCCACTATTGATACAGCTTATTAATTATGGGGGAAGGTTCGTTTGTTTTTGAACCTTCCCCTTCTTAAATTAATTAATTTTTATATATGTATATATTCGTCAGTTGCTTTTTCCTGATGCCTTTCAACGATATCCTGGAGAGTGATACTGTCAAGGTAATTCTCAACAACATCCTTCAGCCCCTGCCATACGAAAAGCGTCGAGCAATCCTGAGCGCGTTCACAGTTGACTGCCTCGTCGTCGACACACGCCAGCGGAGCAAGTGAGCCCTCGGTCAATCGGATAATCTCCCCTACCGTACATTCATCAGGTGATACTGCCAGTCGATAACCTCCTTGGAAACCTCTGTTGGTTTGTAGAATATTGGTTTTGTTCAGCACAGGGACAATCTGTTCGAGATACTTTTTTGAAACAGCCTGGCGATTGGCGATATCCTTGAGCGCGATGTAGCCGTCATTATGATGTTCCGCAAGGTCTACAAGCATTCGAAGCGCGTAGCGTCCTTTAGTAGAGACTCTCATACAAATTCCTCCTTCGTGGTATATTAAGCTGTGCTTTTGTATATATATAATACCATAAAATCTACTATTTTACAAGATTTTTATTGCATTAAAAGCAATACTCAGGTATAATATACATAAATAAAAAAATGGAGTTTTTATAATGTACGATTCTGATAAATTAGTTGATAACATACTGTCCAGCTACGAAAAGCACGAGATCACCGCGCGAATTGACGAGAGCCATATAGTGAGCCGTGACGCGCTGATTCTCATTGTAAAGGAAATAAGAAAGCTCCTGTTCCCGGGTTACTTCGACAATATGAAGGTACGCAGCGAATATGTTAAATATTTTGTCGGTCAGAGGGTTGAGTACATAGAGCACAATCTAAAGCAACAGGTTTCGAGAGCGTTGAAAAACGACGAAAAATACAGCGAATTGTCCGACAATGAAGCTGTGGTAAAAGCACAGGAGATCGTTCACACCTTCCTTGACAGGATTCCCGAAATCAGAGATTATCTCGCGACCGATATTCAGGCGGCTTACGACGGAGACCCCGCGGCGTACAGCACTGAGGAAATCATATTCTGCTACCCCGGTGTATTCGCGATCACTGTGTACAGAATCGCTCACGAGCTGTGGCTTCTGAACGTTCCGATGATACCGCGAATCATTTCCGAATACGCCCACAACCTCACGGGTATCGATATCCACCCTGGCGCGACAATCGGCAAATACTTCTTTATCGACCACGGCACTGGCATCGTTATCGGCGAGACAACAGTTATAGGTGAACACGTCAAGATTTATCAGGGCGTAACTCTGGGCGGTCTTTCCACAAGAAAAGGACAGCAGCTGAAGGGCGTAAAGCGTCATCCGACGATCGGCGACAACGTAACGATTTACTCAAATACAAGTATTCTCGGCGGCGAGACAGTCATCGGTAACAATGTAGTCATCGGAGGCAACGCGTTTATCGTAAGCTCAGTCAGCGAAGGTATAAAGGTCAATATCCGCAACCCGCAGCTTGAATACAGCGTTGATAAAAAATACGAAAACGATTTCTGGAACTACGAAATCTGATTTAAAAGTTATCGCGGCTTGTTTATAAAAAGATTAAGTTATTTTATTGACAAATCAACATTTGTTTGATATAATAAATAAGTCGTGAATACGCGGATGTAGTTTAGTGGTAGAACTTCAGCCTTCCAAGCTGATCGTGTGGGTTCGATTCCCATCATCCGCTCCAAAAAGA
>JAHLBL010000160.1 GCA_020625635.1 bacterium | reverse complement strand
TGGAGCTGGTGGACGGACTTGAACCCCCGACCTGCTGATTACAAATCAGCTGCTCTACCAACTGAGCTACACCAGCGTCTCAAAACAGCTTAATTATAATATCATACTTTGTTCGGTATGTCAATATCTTTTTTTAAATTTTTTCGCCTGAGCTTGATAAAAAATCGACTTGTACGTCAAGCGACTGTTCTGTTTACAAATCCGCGCTTATAATGTATAATGCAGAGGGGTGATAGTATGCTGTTTTTTGGAAAGAACAGGATTTCCGCTCTCAGGGCGGAGGTCAAAAAATATATAGACGCCAACCTCATTGTACCAAAGAATAAAGCGCCGAAAATGATGAAGCCTTCCCGCGCGTTTGATATGGATATGCAGGGAAGCGCACCAGCGCCTTTTCCCTGCGCAGAGTGTGCCGCTCCGTCCGAGCTCGAGAACGCGCTTAACAACCTCGACGAAAGCTTTTCCGAGTCGCTGCTCAGGCGTATAGACGAGCGGGGGATGAGTGATGCCGAGTGCTACAGGAAGGCGAATATAGACCGCAAGCTCTTTTCCAAAATCCGCTCCAACCGCTTTTATAAGCCTGCTAAGCCCACAGCGCTCGCTTTTGCCGTAGCGCTGGAGCTGACGCTCGACGAAACCGCGGATCTCCTTTCCAAAGCTGGCTACGCGCTCTCGCACAGCAGTAAATTTGATGTCATAATAGAATATTTTATTCTTCACAAGAATTATAATATCACGGATATAAACGAAATCCTCTATTCCTTCGACCAGCCGCTGCTCGGCAGCTTTTAATATGTCGCCTGACAGGCGACCAAATCAATAACGAACTCCTTTATAATAAGCTCACAAGCTGAAAAGCAAGTAATAATTATAAAGGAGTTTTTATTATGACAAAGAAAAACAACATCACCGAGCTGGTATTTATTCTTGACAGAAGCGGTTCAATGCATGGACTTGAGGGCGACACGATCGGCGGATTTAATTCCTTAATAGAAAAACAACGCAAGGAGACCGGCGAGTGCTTCGTCACCACCGTGCTTTTTGACAACGAAATCAAAACCCTTCACGACCGTGTCGAGCTAAAGGAAATCAAGGATATGACCGGGGAGGATTACTGCGTCGGAGGGTGCACTGCTCTGATTGACGCGATCGGCACTTCGATAGAGAAAATCGACGGTATCCACCGTTACATCCGCGCGGAGGATGTACCCGAGCACACTATGTTCATTATCATCACCGACGGTATGGAGAACGCCAGCAGACGCTTTTCGAGCAGAGAGGTCAAGAAGATGATCGAAAAGTACAAGAAGAGCGGATGGGAGTTCCTTTTTATCGGCGCGAATATCGACTCGGTCGAGACCGCAAGACACTTCGGAATAAGCGAGGACAGAGCCGTCAATTACCACGCCGACAAGCAGGGCACAGCCGTGGCTTACGAGTGTGTCTCAAGAGCTGTCGGAGCAGTCAGAAAATGCGCTCCGCTCGCGAAAAGCTGGAGCGAGGATATCGATAAGGACTACAGAAGCAGGTGAACTTTTTCCGTGTACAAGCATAGAATGTACTATCCGCGTATGCGGAAATAATGTACAAAGGAGCTTGACTGTGAACACTATAAACTGTTCATGCACAAACGGATGTCAGAGCTGCAATCAGTTCAACCCCTGTGCCGTAAAGTGCGGCTGCTGCTGTGGCAGATTCGGCGACTACGCTTATATTTATAACACAACGGCACAGACTGCGGCGGCAGGGGATACGATCACTTTTTCCTCAAACGGACCGCTTTCGGGCACGATCACCCACACCGCGGGGACGGATAGCATCGCCATCGGCAACACGGGCGTGTATCTCGTTAAGTATTACGTCGACAGCACGCAGGACGGCGAGGTAAGCGTTTACCGCAATTCCGAGCCTGTCACGGGTTCGACAAGAGCCGTTGAGGGAACGGGCAACGGCGAGTTCCTCCTTGCGGCGCAGGTTGGAGATGTGCTGACCCTCGTCAACACGGGCGACGCGGAAGCGCAGCTTGAGGACGGCAGAGCCGCTCCTGAGGCTGTTGTAAACGCCGCTGTGACAATTATCAGAGTATTTTAAATAATACCAAGATCAGGGCTTGCTCAAAACCAAAAGAGCACCCCCGTGGTTACAAATGCAATTGAATAGTGATAAGCTTTAAGTGAAAAAAATTCTCGCGTTTTTGTATATATGAAACGCAGTATTTCAAAAGAAACACTATTTCCTGACGCTTTTAACTTCTCACTTTTTACTGCCGATACAGCAATTTTATTAAAGGGAAGGTTCGTTTGTTTTGAGCCTTCCCTTTTTGTTTTTCTGCCTATTGACTAATTCTCGTAATAATTGTAAAATTACTATGAATGCTGTAATATAAAAAGGATGGTTTTTATGAAGGTTAAGAAGGATTTTTTGCTCAGAAAGATTGCCGAGTCATACGTCGTTGTTCCTGTCGGTTCGGCTGTTGTTGATTTCAGCGGACTTATCAATCTCAACGCAAGCGGCGCTCTGCTTTTTGAGAAGCTTCAGAACGGAGCGGAGGAGAACGAGCTTGTCGAGGCTCTGCTCAGCGAGTACAACGTATCCGAGGACGTGGCGAGAGCCGATGTCCGTAAATTTATAGAAAAAGCAAAGGACGCGGATATCCTTGAATAAAAAGACGATTGAAATGAAGGACCTTGTCCCTCTGCTTAAGGAACAGCTCGACGCTGGAAAGACCGTGTCGTTCGTTCCTAAGGGCAACAGTATGAAGCCCATGCTCCGCAGCGGCGAGGATATGATCCTTCTGAAAAAGCCCGAGGGCAGGCTTAAAAGGCTTGATGTCGCGCTGTATTACCGTCGCGAGACCGACGCTTACGTTGTGCACAGGGTTGTCGGATTTGAGAAAGACGGCTCTTATATTATGCTCGGCGACAACAACGTCCAGAGGGAGCACAATATCCGTCACGAGGATGTTGTCGGCGTGGTTACGGCTTTCTACCGCAAGGGAGTAATGCGTTCCGTTGACAACGTGCTTTATAGAATTTACAGCAGCGTCAGTGTCAATACCGTTTTCTGCCGTCACCTCCGCAATTATGTGATAGGCGGTATGCACAGTCTGAAGGGTGGCAAACGTGAAGATAAAAGATAATATGTCTCAGTCCTATCTTAAGGGGCTGAAAAACTTTGACAAAGAGACGACCATGTGGATAGTGCGCAACTCACGCCCGCAGGTTGTCAGCATAATACTTATGTGCGTGTTCTACGCGCTGCTTTCGTACGCGGGCGTGTTCGTGGCGGGGCTCGCCAAGGAAATAGTAGACGCCGCGGCGGTTTACAGGGATATGGGCAGAGTGGTGTTCTTCGCCGTGCTGATCATTTCCGTTACGATCGGGCAGATCTTGTTCAATATCCTTTCGAGAATAACTTCCTTCAACGCCTCCAACAAGCTTCAGATTCATATAAAGGGCAATCTTTTTTCGACGATGATAAAGAAGGATTACGCCTCTGTTACGTCGTACCACACGGGTGAACTGCTCAACAGGCTCACAAGCGACGTTGACGTTATCACGTCGGCGATCATCGGCATACTGCCGAGCCTTGTGTACTTTATCGTAAAGCTCGTCGGTATCCTGGTGGTGCTGTTCTCGATCGACTGGCGCTTTGCTATAGTTTTCGTTATCGGCGGAGCTTTAGTAATGCTCGTTATGCTTCTGTTCAAGGGTACGCTGAAGAACCTGCACAAAAAGTCGCAGGAGAGCGACGGCAAGACAAGAAGCTTTATGCAGGAGTCGCTATCGAGTCTGCTCGTTATAAAGGTTTTCAACAAATACAAGCGTATCTCCGACGAGTCGGACAAGCTCCAGTGGAACAACTTCCGGATCAGGCGCAAGCGTAATTATATCTCTATCGCTTCGTCTATGGGCTTCGCTGTGGTGTTCACGTTCGCCTATATCTACGGTCTGGTGTGGGGTTCGTTTATGATACTCAACGGCGCGATCACCTACGGTGTACTCACCCAGATCCTCTCGCTGGTGTCACAGATTCAGTCGCCGATCCAGGGACTGACGTCGATTCTCCCGCAGTATTACCAAGCGCTCGCCTCGGCTGAGCGAATCATGGAGATTGAGAAGCTTCCCGAGGAGCACGTGCTCGACGAGAATGTTAAAATCGACACCGAAAAGCTGTACAGCGAGCTCAGCTCGATTGAGTTCGACAACATAACATTCAGCTATGACGACCGCGAGACCGTGCTCAAGGACACGAGCCTCTCGATCAAAAAAGGCGACTTCGTCGTTATTATGGGCATTTCGGGTATCGGAAAGAGCACGCTCACAAAGCTGCTGCTCGATGTGTTTACCGTACAGAACGGCGAAATCTACTTTAAGCT
>JAHLBL010000016.1 GCA_020625635.1 bacterium | reverse complement strand
AACGCGAAGCCGTTGTTCATACCCTTGTGATTCTTTGAGAAATCTGTCGCGAACACGGTATCGGTTATTCTTAGCTTGGCGTAGGCGTAGTTATAGCGCTTGTCCTTCTTCGGGTCCTGAAGAATCATTCCGTCGGGCAGCTCGTCGGGAGCGACCTCGAGGAACTTATCGTAGTCCTTGCGCAGCATCATGATATCCACGTCGTCGTCCCACGGAATAAAGCCGTGGTGACGCGCGGCTCCGAGCAGCGTTCCTCCGCCGAGATACCACTGAATGTTGTGCTTTTTACAGATCCTGTCGACCTCGAGCAGATACGCGAGCAGAACCTCCTGGATCGCATCGAGCCTTCCCATATGCTCGTGCGGAAAACGGAAGTCATTCACTGTTCCCTCGCGGTAGCTCATAACGCAGAGCTCCAGCGCGGTTTTCAGGTCAACTCTCGGCTCATAGCCGGCGAATGTCAGCTTGCCGCAGTTGAGCTGAGCGCCCTCATAGCTGCCGCTGTCGGTCATTGTGATTTTCGCGCTGCTGTCGAAAATGTCGTGAAGCATAGCCGCGAGCGTGCCTGTCGAGGCGTCGCAGCTGACTCCCGATACGTTGTAAACGCCCGAGAGTTTATTTTCAATCGTGTATACCGCGGCGTTGAAAACGTCGCTGAGATATATAAACGAAATCTGATTGTCGGTTGAGTAAAGCTCACAGCCTTTGCCCTGAGCCACAGCCTTGAACACGCTGTCGAGACCGTTGTAAACGCCGCTTCCCGCTCCGAGCACAACGCCCGTGCGCAGGATCGCCGTTGTGATCCCGAGATCTTTTCCTATGTTGACAAAGCGGTTTTCGAGCGTTCTGATAAGCTCGGTGTTGTAGTCGGCGCTGAGTCCCATTTCATTTTCGGCGAACGCTCGGAACTTGTTCGCGCCCTTGCCGTAGACGCGGCTGTCGGAGAGCATAAGCACGCTTTTGATATTCTTTTCCTTAGCGAACGTGAGTACGGAGTGTACCGCTGCGGCTTCGGCTCTGAACTCATCTGCAGTGCCCTCGATTTCACTCGCGCACAAGCCGGTGTGGACGGCAACATCGACCTTCTGCTTAATGCCCGAAATGCGGCTGATATCGCAGTAGATAATGTCGTCGCGCTCGATTACGCCAGAGAGGATCGTGGATTCAAAGCCGCTCTCGTTTGAGGCGAGGATGACCTTCGCGCCCAGCTTGAGCTTGTCGTTCAGACTGAGCACGGTGTAGGCGAACGCCCTCGCGAGCGCGTGTCCCGAGATCAGAATTGTTTTATCCTTAAACAGCTGAGGCTTTTTTTCGGCGGGAGTGGACGCCCAGTCGGACTGGAAAATATTCAGCGCTTCCTTCATCAGCATCTCACTCACCCCGCTCTCTGAGTTCTTTAATGATTCTTACGGAGCGACCGATTCCGTCGCTCAGGCTTACTCTCGGCTTGAAGCCCAGCGTTCTCAGCTTGTCGGCGCTGAGTATTCTCAGTGTCGGCGACATAGGGGAGAGAACCCTTTCTTTGCCCTCGTATACGGGCTTTATATTCGGGAAAACCTCCGCGCATTCCTGCGCGAAACCGCATTCGCTCGCGCTGACACCGCAGGAGATGTTGTACGCCTCTCCCGATTTTCCGACGAGCAGAACCTTCATAATCGCCGACGCGGCGTCGGAAACATAGCAAAGCGTTTCGGGGAAGCAGTCGCGGCGTGCGACAGATGGATTCTTCCCGAACGAAACATCATCAAGAATCTGATAAAATCCGCTGTTGAAGCGCATACCGCCGTAGACGATATTGACGCGCGCGACGCTTACATCCGCGGAATTCTCTTCGGCGAGCTTCTTTGCGAGGCTTTCCGCCATACGCTCCTCCTGAGCGAGCGGACAGTCGGCACAGTTGATATAGCCTCTGTCGTCCTCGCTGATTTCCGCTTTTCCGTTGAACACATCGCCGTAAACATCGGCGGAGCTTTTGAGCACAACTCGGGCGGAGGTCTTTTTAGCGAAATCGAGCAGATTCAGCACAGCCTCACAGGAGCCGATTTCAGCCGCGGACTGCGTACAGATAATGAAGTCCGCACTGTCACAGCCGAGATAGGAGTAATCCGCACTCACTGTGAACTCGATATCGTTTCTGTAGGTGAGCTTGCCGTAGAGCGCGAAAAAGCTGTCGTCCGCGTTAACGGCGACTACCTTCGCGTTTGTGCCCGAAATATCGTTGCTTAAAAGAAGAGCGCAGACAATATAAAAACCCGTTAATTGTCCCGCGCCCGTTACGATAATTGTTTTGTTTTTAAAGCGTTCGAAATCGGTATCACTATCCGTGATACTGAGTATGTCGCCGTATAATTCAGGTGTAAGAATGTTTTTTACATTATATTCCATATTTCAGCCTTCACCTTATAAGACTGCGAAGGAGAATAATCTCCTTCGCATTAATTGATTAATCTTCGTCTGTGTCGAGCTCAGCCTCGTGTCCCGTAACGGCGTCCTCATAATTAGCGCCGTAATGCTCGGTGCGGTAGATGTCGAGCTCCTCCTTGAACGATTTGTAATCCTCTCTGAGGATCGCGAGCTTTTCCTTATGCTTGGCAATAAGTGTCTTCTCGCGTGTGACGTCAACGCCCTTATCGACGTTTTTGATGACTTCCTTTAGCTGAGCTATGCGCTTCTTGCGCTTCTTTATCTGATCCTTGCGCTTGTCGATAAGGTAGACAAGGTGAGTTTCCTCCGTAGGACCGTCGAACATCAGCACGCCCCTGCGCATATACAGCGAGCGTTCGCAGATCTCCTTAACGGAAGCGGCGTTGTGGCTTACGTAGAGAATTGTAACGCCTGACTCCATGATTTCGCGGATTTTGTTCTTGCACTTAGCCTTGAACGAAGCGTCGCCGACGGCGAGAGCCTCGTCGATTACGAGGATGTCGGGTGAGATATTTACGTTGATAGCAAAGCCGAGACGCACCTTCATACCGCTTGAATATGTTCTTACGGGCTGGTCGATGTAGTCGCCGAGCTCGGCAAATTCAACGACGCGCTCCTCGATATCCTTGATTTCCTTGTCTCTCATACCGAGGATATAGCCCTTGAGGTAAATGTTCTCACGGCCTGTCATATCGGTGGAGAAGCCTGCCGTCAGCTCGAGCAGAGCCGCAACCATACCGTTAACGGTGACAGTACCCTCGTCGGGGAAGGTAACTCCCGTGACGTGTTTAAGAAGCGTGGACTTTCCGCAACCGTTGTCGCCCATGATTCCGACGGATTCGCCTCTGTGGATCTCAAAGCTCACGTGGTCGAGAGCCTTGTGCAGGATCGGGTTCTTGGGCTTCTTGAAGAGCGCGCGGAAGCGCTCACGGTCGTTTTTATAGAGCGTGTAGGTCTTGCACACGTTTTCAAAGCGGATAATAGGCTCCGCGCTTTTGTCGACCTCGACTCTCTTTATATCTGAAAAATAACTGTTGTTTGTAGCCATAATCTCACCTTAAAGAACGTCGGGAATTCTCTTTCTCAGTCTGTTGTAGTTGTAAACTCCGAGAATGAAAACGATAAGGAACTCCGCAAGGAAAATGACTAATTCCGTCTTGTACTCAAAGAACATCCTGTTGTAGAGGAAGGCGTTCTTGTAGCCGTTTACAAAGAAGTTGATGGGGTTGAAGAGCATAATGAAGTTAAGGCTCTCGTTCGGCAGATCGTAGGAGTTGTAGATAACACCCGTCAGCCAGAACATACCCGCCATAATCGATACGATCGCGTTCTCAAGGTCGGGAGAAAACGCGCACATTGGCGCTGTTGACCACGACAGGAAGAGGAAGAAGAGGTACATCAGCGGCATATAAAAGAAGTATTGCAGATTGTACCAGCTAACCCCTTGGGTGAACGCTATGTAGATAAACATAATTCCCGAAAGGAAAAAATGAACATAAAGTCTCGACAGAGAGCTGAACGTCATAATTGTGGAGACGGGGAAGTTTATTTTCGTGACATACTGGCGGTGGCTTCGTATGTCCTTGGCTCCCTTGACTATGCTCTCCTGAATAAAGAACCACGGTACAAGACCGACGAGCATAAACGGGAATCTGTCGAACTTGACATATTCTCCGTGGAGCAGTACCTTGATACCCTTTGCCGCCTTGAGTCCGATCTCAAACGCGAAGTAGTATACAAAAAGCTGAAAAGCAGGCTTTACGACAGCCCATAACGGACCGATAGCCGCGCCCTGATAGGTTCTCTTCAGCTCGGTTTTAGCAAGTACGAAAATCTGTTTTCCGAAGCTTTTGTGGTCGTTTATAATGTCTCTCAGAAAAACGATTATCATCGCCCCCTCAATAAAAATCCTAACATTCTTATTATATTTTCTTTTACGGCGTTTGTCAATATTCACTTTGCCCTGTGTGCTAAATCTCAATCGTCTGTCCCGCGCTGAGATAGCTGAGCCGTTTTACGATAGGCTTCATAAATTCGTACTGCTGAGCTCCCGTGCAGTGACAGGTATAGAACTCGGTGGGGAAGGCGTTGAGCTGCTGAGCGTAGGAGCGCAGAAGCTCGCCCGTTTCAAGCTTCATAAAGTGGAAGCCGCCGACTAAAACGTCGGGCTTGAACCAGTCGGTGATGTTGAGGATACCCTTGTGCGAGCAGCCGCTTATCAGCACACGTTTGCCGTTCTCTTCAATCAGAAGATACTGCTCGTGGCGGAAGTCGTCGGGAATAAGCTTTCCGTCCGACATCACATTAAGACCGCTGCTGTCGAAGCTGTATTTCCGCTCTCTTTCGTTGCAGGAGAAGAGCGTCAGTCCCTCGTCGATTGTGTACTTTTCGTCCGTAAAAATGAGCCTGTCGCTGTGTCTGAGGCTTGTGTCGAGCCCGATGTATTTCTCGGTGCCGTTGTAGTGCGGCTCGAAGGCAAAGTGGCTCAGATATACGGGAGCCTTGGAGTTGAGACTGAGGAAGCGCTTCAGCCCTCCGCCGTGGTCGTAGTGACCGTGAGAGAGCACAGCGATATCTACCTCACCGAGGTCGATTCCGAGCTTTTCGGCATTTCGCTCAAAGAGGTCGCTCTGTCCCGTGTCGAACAGAAGCTTGTAGTTTTCGGTCTCGATATAGAGCGACAGCCCGTGTTCGCAGCCGATCAACTCGTTCTGTGATGTATTTTCTGTAATTGCGGTTATCTTCATGGTATGCTTCACC
The DNA here is from genome assembly GCA_020625635.1 of bacterium. Lineage (GTDB taxonomy): Bacteria > Bacillota > Clostridia > Oscillospirales > Acutalibacteraceae > Ruminococcoides. The sequence continues at coordinate 9,972 of JAHLBL010000016.1, read as the reverse complement.
TGCTCCGGCTTTTTTAAAATTTTATCATATTTCCCCGGAAATATCAATCAGTTTGCTTTTTCCTTGACAATTCAGCGCCTGTTGCTTATAATCTTATCCGAATATTCATTACACGGGAGGTAAACCGATATGCAGAAAGGAAATCCGACTCTAAAAATTGTTCAGGGCGCTGTGATAGCGGCGCTGTACGCGGCGCTCACGATTCTCCAGAGCGTGCTTATTCCCGAGTCGACTTCGATGGCTGTGCAGTTCCGCGCGGCAGAAGCTCTGACTGTGCTCGCGTTCTTTTCGCCGACGGCGATCGCGGGACTTACGGTGGGCTGTATTATAGCCAACATAAGCTCGATTCCGAGCGTCGGAGCAATTGATATAGTTTTCGGACCGCTCGCCAGTCTGCTTGCGGCGCTTATGATGTACGCGCTCAGAAACGCGAAGCTTTTCGGTTTGCCTGTGTTCGGGCTGCTGATGCCCGCGGTTTTCAACGGACTTGTGGTCGGCTTCGAGCTCGACTTTTTTGTGATGAACAACCTGCGGTTTGATTTTGTCGACTTCCTTATTCAGGGCGGATTTGTCGCGCTCGGAGAGCTGGCGGTGCTGTTTGTGCTCGGTCTTCCGCTGTACCTGATGATTAATAAACGTCATCTCGCTAAGCAGCTGAAAATATAGATTTTACATATCGGGGTTGGCTTGAAACTAAAAGTGCAACCTTGTACGTGCAAATGCAATTTAATAGTGATAAGTATTAAGTGAAAAGTGAAAGTTTTTTAAAAACACAAAGCTTTCAAAACTTACTGCTTATAACTTTTCACTTTCCACTATTAATATAGCGTTTTAATTTAGGGGCTGGCTTTTTCTGTTTAAGCCACCCTCTTTTTTATTTTTGACTGACCTTTTTCTAAATCTTTTCTCCTTTAGATATAAATATTGTATATTCTTACAAAAATTTACAAATGTTTGCATTTTTGTAATTGATATGGTATAATAACAGCGTTGTGTGCGTCTTGTACACGGGATTTAGAAGTAAAAATATATTGGAGAAAGGAGAGATTCTATGAGGAGAGTTATCGCGATTCTGGCTTCACTACTTATTACGACACTTAGTACGACCGTTGCGTTCGCCGCAGAGGCTCCGTGGTATGACGCTGCCACAGGCGAAATGCAGATGATAGAGGTCGAAGAAACATATACAGACGACAACTCCGAAAATGCCGATTCAGATGACAATGCTGTGCAGGCAGAGGAGACAGGCGATAACACAGAAGAACAGACCGAACAGTTAGCTATAGAACCCGTTGAGGAGGATACCCTTAAAACCGAGGGTAAGCTCGAAAGCGCTTTTGATGAGGAAACTCAGCTTGAGGCTTCCGCGAAAACCGCTGTCGTTCCTTTTCAGATAATCAACGAGGAGCGTCTCAGCGAAGACGGCAACTACAAACTCAAGGTCTACAGAAATAAGAAGGTTTCCTACGCAGACATTATAAAGTATGTCGGTGAGGACAAGCTCCCCAAGAACTTTACGATCGACGAAATCGACGGCTTTAAGATCCGTCACATCAGAAGCAAGGCTTTTTCAAAGCTTGACAGCCTTGTAAACGTAACGTTTATCGGCTCGAAATTCGGCTCAAAGGGCGAGAGCGCGGTAAACAAAAACGCTTTTTTCAAGTGTAAGAAACTCAAAAAGTTCACCACAAGCGCGTTCGTTGAAATCAAAAGCTGCGGCGTCGGCTACAAGAAGACGAAGCCCACAGACAGCTTTAAGACACTTTGCTTCAACGACGATTCGGATACAAAGAACGACCTCAACACAAAGCTCGTTTATGCTTACAACGGCGGTTTTGACGCGACCTACAGCCTCAGCGCCGACAACGAGCACAACCGCAAGCAGATAATCACCGATTTTCTGAACGGTAAGAGCTTTAAGTTCAAGGTTGAGGGCAAGTCCGTTGAGGGCTGGACATCCTCCAACCCCGATGTTATCAGCATCAAAAACAAAGGAACAGCCACCATCCTCGCTAAGGGTAAAACTACCATCAGCGTAAAGGTAGGCAAGCTCACAATTGAGCGTAAAATCGAGGTAAAGACCAATCCTTACCTCTCAATCAAGGGCGAAAAGGTTACGGTTATCGAGCTTAAGAACGGCGAAGCCGTAAAGCTTAACGTAAACGGCAAGGCTCCCGCGGTCGATAACGTCTACACAAGTACCGAAAAGGCTTATTTCGATTGCGCCGCGGACGCGGATAAGCTCGTAGTAAGAGCGACAGGCACGGGAAGCACAAAGCTCATCGTCAACGTAAACGGCCGCGACATCAAGTTCAAGGTCAAGGTGCTCAGAGGTCAGATCTCTGACGATAAGATGGCGAGAATAGCCTCCGTTATCGGTCGCCAGACCAACTACGCTTACGCCGATTCAACCGTTATGTGCAGCGCGTATTCCTACGCTTACGCTTACAGACAGGTTCTCGGAATCACAAGAAGCGCGGGCAGCTTCTGGTGCCCGGGCGGATGTACATGGGAAGGCGGTACATACACCCATTACGGCTCGGCGTCCTCTATGCTCAAGGCTATCAAGAAGTCGATCGACAAAAATCAGGCGTGCGTCGGTCTGCTCAGCGTAGGCGCTTCAAGCCAGCACTATGTAACCTTCTATGATTACACGGGCAACGGCACAAGCCTCAGCGATTTCAAGATTCTTGATCCGTGGGACGGCAACCTCACGACAGGCTATGGCTACGGCTACAGCTACGGCTATCACGTTGTTACCGTTAATACATAAATAATCAAGGAGAGAAGACTTAGGTTTTCTCTCCTTTTAATTTGCAGGACAATATTCGCAAATTGTATAAATACACACGTTTTCTATAAAAATATCCGCGCGGATGAATGCCGCACGCTTTTTTGTTGACTTTGTTTTCAGGTGAATGTATAATTATGTACAGCAATAAGGAGGCGTGATTATGAAAACTAAAAAAACGTTGCTCCTGTTTACAAGGAAAATAACTGCAGCGCTGCTCAGCCTTATCGTGCTTATGTCCGCGCTGCTTTTACAGCCGACCTCCGCGGCGGCGCAGGAGAACGCGCGGATAATAGTATCGCTCGGAGATTCGTATTCATCGGGAGAGGGGATAGAGGAGTTTTACGATCAGAACCTCCCGATTGAGGAGAAGGTAAAGTCCAGGGACTGGCTCGCCCAGAGATCAACAAGAAGCTGGCCGGGAATGCTGACGCTCTCCGACGTGGACGGAAATATGGCGTCGCACCGCGGCGAGAACTGGTTTTTCGTTGCCGCCTCTGGCGCTGAGACGAAGCATATGACCGAAAAGCAGGAGAAAATTTACTCAAAGCAGGGACACGAAGGCACGACATATCTTCCGCCTCAGTTAAAGGTGTTTGAAAAGCTCAGAGGGAAAAAGGTCGATTACGTCACTCTTACACTCGGCGGAAACGACGCGAAGTTCATCGAAATAATCACCAAGGTTTTCTCGGGCGGCTGGTTAAACGCGAACGCTCTCTCAGGAATGCTCAACAATGTTCAGAGAGAGTTCTTCAAAAAGAGCGGAATCAGGGACAAACTCAAGGATGTTTATTACGCGATATCCAAAAAAGCTCCCGACGCGGCGATTATCGTTGCGGGTTATCCGAAGCTCCTCAACCCCGAAGGCTCGAATGTGTTTGTCAGTAAGGAAGAGGCTAAGCTCGTCAATAAGAGCATCGGTGATTTTAACGACAACGTAAAAGCTCTCGTAAAGGAATGCAGAAAAGAGGGGCTTGATATTCACTTTGTTTCAGTCGAAGAAGGCTTCTCGGGACACGAGGCTTACACCGATAAGCCGTATATTTACGAGATCCTTGCTAAGCAGAGCGAGGACATAACCGACAGAAGCATCGCAAGACTTGACCTCATAAGCGGTTACTCGATGCACCCGAACATTAAGGGCGCTAAGGTTTACGCGAAATGCGTCCAGAAGGTTATCGATAAGCTTGAGGCGAAGCGCGCAAAGGAAATAAGCGCCAATACAGCAGGTGAAAGCGGTGAAGGCGGATTTAACCCCATACCAATTACTGTTTTCTGTTTTGCTGTCATAGCCGTAGGCGTCGGCACCGTTCAGTACGTTGAGATAGGCAATAAAAGACGCAGAAGAAAAGCTGAACTGGAGAAAGAAAAAAAGGAATAGTATAAAGAAAAAGGGAAGGCTCAGAACAAACGAGCCTTCCTTTTTTAAAATGCTGTATTAATACTTATAACTATTGAATTGCATTTGTAAACACGGGGCTGCTCTTTTGAGACAGCCCCCTGATTATTAATCTCCGAACTGGTTGAAGCGTGAGAGGAAGTCCTTTGTGCGCTGTTCGCGCGGGTTGTCGATGACCTCCTGCGGAGTTCCCTGCTCGGCTATTACGCCCTCGTCCATAAAGATTATCTTGTCCGCTACATCGTGCGCGAAGCCGATTTCGTGGGTTACGATGATCATTGTGCTGTTGAGGTCCTTTAGCTCCTTTATTACATTGAGAACCTCGCCCGTGAGCTCTGGGTCGAGCGCGGATGTAGGCTCGTCAAAGCAGAGAACGTCGGGATTCAGCGCAAGCGCTCTCGCAATCGCTACACGCTGCTGCTGACCGCCGCTGAGGTTGCAGGGGTATTCGTTCTTCTTCTCGGACAGTCCGACCTTCTTGAGAAGCTCAAGCGCGTTATTCTCGATAAGCGCGAGCGCTTCCTTTCTGGTGCTTACGCCCTCGTAGCTTCCGTTCTGCTTCAGCTGTTCCTTCGCGGCGAGGGAAGGGGCAAGGGTGATGTTCTCGAGAACGGTGTACTGCGGGAAAAGGTTGAACGACTGGAACACCAGACCAAAGTGAAGTCGGTTCTTCCTAACCTCGGATTCCTTTTTCTTGCTGTCGTCGCTGCCGTCAAAAAGCAGGTTGCCGTTGACGGTAATCGTGCCGAAGTCCGCCTGCTCGAGAAAGTTTATGCATCTGAGCAGTGTAGTCTTGCCTGAGCCCGAGGAGCCGATAATCGCGAGAACCTCGCCCTGCTCGAGCGAAAGGCTGATATCCTTTAATACTTCGTTCCTGCCGAAGCTTTTCTTAATGTTTGATACTTCAAGATATGCCATTTAACAAACCTCCTAACCCTTGTAGTAATCGAGCTTTTTCTCGATGAACGAGAAGAGGATTGTAAGAACGCCGCAGAAAATCAGGAAGAACGCGCCTGTGTAGAAGATAGGCCAGATAAGTCCCTGCATCGTAAAGCGTTCAGCCGCTTTAAGTATCTCGGGCACCATTATTACTCTCGCGAGCGAGGTGTCCTTTACGAGTGTGATTATTTCGTTGCTCATGGGGGCGGTGATGCGCTTGATAACCTGAAGCAGCACGATTTTAAAGAAAACCTGCGACTTTGTCATACCGAGCACCTGTCCCGCCTCGTACTGTCCTTTCGGAATAGCCTCGATGCCTCCGCGGAAAATCTCCGAGAAGTAGGCGGCGTAGTTGATCGTAAAGGCGATGAGCGCCGCTGTCATTCTGTCGAAGCGCAGATCCCACAGCATAGACGGTATGTAGAATACGACGAAGAGCTGGAGCATGAGCGGCGTGCCGCGGATGATCCAGACGAACGTCTTTACAACCGCCTTGAGCGGGAAGAATTTCGAGCGCGAGCCGAATGAAATAATAAGACCGAGAGGAATCGCGGTCAGCAAAGTGACCGCGAAGATTATACAGTTCTGCCCAAAGCCGTCAAGTAGCTGTGATGAGATTTTTAAGAACTGTTCCATTATTTTGCTTTAACTAAAATGAGGTCCTGAAGGTTGTATTTTGTTGCGATTTCGTTGAGCTTACCCTCGTTAGCGAGCTCCTGGATAGCGTCGTTGACCTTGTTGGTGAGGTCGTCGTCGCCCTTGCGGAACGCGATGCCGTACTGCTCGGGAGCGAAGTCCTGACCTTCTACAACAGTGAGGTCGCCGTAGTCGGAGCCGTCTTTGAGTGTGCCGATAGTCATAACATAGTCGATAACGGCGATGTCGGACTGACCTGACTTAACCTCGAGGAGAGCCTTAGCCTGTGAATCAGCTGCGGTGTAGCTTGTGCCCTTGAAGAACTTTTCGCCCTTGGCAACTTCTTCGCCCGCGGAGCCTGCCTCGGCGATAACCTTAGCGCCATCAGCGCTCTTGGCGTACTTTGCGGCGTTCTCAGCCTTGCATACCATAACCTGCTTGTTCTCCATGTAAGCTGTGGAGATGTTCATGTTCTCTTTTCTCTCGTCGGTGATTGTCATACCGTTCCAGATGCAGTCGATGTTCTTGGAATTGAGCTCGATTTCCTTTGTCTCCCACTCAATCTCCTGGAACTCGGCGTTCATACCGATTTTGTCGCAGACTGCCTTTGCAAAATCTGTCTCGAAGCCTGTGAGCTCGCCGTTCTCGTCGAGGTAGTTCATGGGCTCAAAGTAGGTGATACCGATTTTGAGAGTCTCTTTGTTCTGTTCGCCGCAGCCGCTGAAAGCGAAAGCGGAAACGATTACTGCTGCTGCAAGTAAAAGTGCAATGATTTTTTTCATTACTTTTTCCTCCAATTAATAATATTAAAAATTTCGGACTGTTACATTATACATTAACATATTACTAAAGTAAAGTATTTTTTGTTATTTCTTCCAAATTAATGAAAAAGAAAAACAAACCGTGTGAAAAATCCCCTTCTCCTTGTGGATAATTACCAATATATGAGCGCTTTTATTAGATATAACGGCAATATTCATTTGTCGGACTATATGATATAATACGAATGAATTACCGTACAGGAGGTTTTTTTATGACAAAAAGAATCTTATCAATCACTATGGCGCTTATTATGGTGCTCGGGTTATTTACCGTTACGGCAGTTAACGCGGAGGATATAAAGATTCTCGGCAGCCTTTCCATAAAGGTCGGCGAGACAAAGCCTCTCAGTTTTACCGACCCGGACGGAAACGTCGTCAGCGTGCTCTGGGAAAGCACTAATCCCGACATAGCCTCCGTCACGTCGGACGGTGTGGTCACGGGCAAAAAGGCGGGAAGCTGTATGATCACCACATGGTGGAACGGCGCGCCTTACGGTGTAAATATGACTGTAAAGGCTAAGGCCTCGCCTTATAACAAAATGAAAAACTACCTGAAAAAGCACGGCGAAAAATACGATAACGGTAATGGCTATCTCGACTATTACATCAAGTGGTATGAGGACGGTTACGTGCTTTGGGCGAATTATGATACAACGGAATATGTCAATATGTTTATCGGAAAGCCCTACGCCGAAGCGCAGGGTGAATTTGATGCCAAAGAGGGGTTATATCTCGCCGTCTATAATTCGGGTATAAAGAGAGCCGAATGCTTTAAAAGAAATACAAGCGGCAAATACAGCGTTTACGAAAAAACATACAAGAAAAGCGCAACGCTCAACACCGCGACGATGAAGCTTAAGCATTCGATCGGACCGAAACTCAAAAGCGCAAACGCCAAGGCTCACAAGTTAGCAAAGGCAGGCTTTTCGCTGTGGGATAAATTCCTCGGCGCGAGGATGAAGCTTTCAATGAAAAAGTTCGGATTTGTGTATAAAACGACAGCGAAGAAGATCTCGCTCAGTAAAACCAAGCTCACCCTCAAGGCAGGTAATAAGTATACCCTGAAATTAAAAAACGCGAAGGCTTCAAAGGTCAGGTGGACTTCTTCCTCGAAGAGCGTGGCGACTGTCAGTAAGAAGGGCGTTGTCAAGGCGAAGAAGAAGGGCAGCGCTGTGATCACCGCTAAGTACAAGAGCAAAAAATATAAGTGCAGGCTGACGGTAAAGTCGGGCAAGCTTACCGCAAAACAGGCGTATAATAAGCTGTTTAAGTATATTAAGAAGCACGGAAGCTACAATTCGGATGAGCTCAGCTATGTTCTGACTAAGAATTCGGGCAGCTTTACCTACAGATATTATGCTCAGGATGCAGGCACGGGCTGTATCCGTTTCTCAGCCGAAACGAAATCAGGCGGCAACACGGAGGCTCTCGAGATATATCTGTCGGGCGGCAGAATCGGGTACTCGAACTTTTGGTATTGCTACGGAACGAGCACCGCGGAGGCAAGCGGGGTGAAGAACAGTACGTTTGTGCTGAAAGAGAATCTAAGCTTTTTCGGCGACAGTCAGGAAACCTATGAGAGAGCCAACGCCCTTCTGAAGTGGGTGTTCCCCGAGTTTGACACGTATATTTCGGGGAAGGCAAAGGTAAGTATGAAAAAGCTCGGTTTTAAGAAGTGGAAGTAATACACAAGTATTAATAAGCAAAAAATGGGCAGACAACTCTTCCGTTTAAGGAGTGAGCTGTCTGCCCGATATTCATTTATATTTCAATTATACAGTGACCGCACGCGTTTATGACGGTCGTTTCGCCGTGTTCGGTTTTCTGAGGAATGAATGAGCCGTAGTTGCGGTGGATATGACCGTGGAGGAAGTACTTGGGCTTATATTTGTCGATAAGCTTGTTAAAGCACTCGAACCCCCTGTGAGTGAGTGTGTCGAAGTCGTTGAGGTGACGGGCGGGAGCGTGAGTGACAAGGATGTCAAAGCCCTTGCGCCTTATCAGCTTGGGAATGAGCTTGAACACTCTGAGCTTCATTTGCCTCTCGGTGTACATATATTTCCCGTTCTTATACCTGTAGGAGCCTCCGAGCCCCAGAATACGCATTCCGTTAATCACAAAAATATCGTCGTCGATACAAACGCAGCCGTCGGGGTTGCGCTTGAAATCGTCGTGATTGCCGTGAACGTACACAAGCGGACAGTTAGCCATTGATATAAGAAACTCCAGATATCCTTCTCTAAGGTCTCCGCAGGCTATTATCAGGTCAAAGCCGCTGAGCTTTCCCTCGGCGTAATGATCGTAATAGTACGGTGATTCCACATCCGAAACGGCGAGAATCCTCATTTTTCTTCATCCTCCTTTTCCTCGGCGGCTGACTCCTGGGATTTTTCAACCCCTGCCATATCAACCGTCGCCTTTCCCATCGGGCTCATTTCCTCGTATTTCGGAATATCTCCGATAACATTTTCAACGAGGTAATCCATATTTATAATCTGCTCAAGGCTGAGCGACTTCTGGTCGCCGCCTATCATTTCGCCCTTCTGGTTGAAAAGGGGAGTGAGGAAGGGTACGCAAAGATTCTGTTTGATGCTGTCTTTCAGCAGGTCGGCAAACCGCCTTGACGCGAGCGGCAGCGCGTCGGAGTATTCTATGTCGACGACTCCTGCCGACATACCCCAGAAATAGTTGAGCGCCTTGTTGCTGCTCTCGTACTCGGTCTGCATAGACTTGTCGAGAGCGCGGCGCAGCAGCGCCTCATAATAAACTCCCCATTTCCATACGGGGTTTGCTATGAGGTCCTTATAGTCTCCGTTAATGTAGGACAGTCCGTAAGCGCTTCTGGTGTCCTTGCGGAAGCGCGAGGTGTCCTGCGAGGAAATCAGGTGGATTCCCATATCAGCCAGTGTCTGAGCCGCCTCGCTGGCTCCCTTTACAGCCGACCATTCTAGATAGACCTTGGCTCTCGGGTTAGCCATCTGAGCGCCTAAGGCGAAGGCGTTGATTCCCGCGATCTGACCGTAAATCGGGTAATCGCATACGTAGCCGAGCTTGTCGCTCTCTGTAAGCGAGCCCGCGATCGCGCCGAGAATGAACTTCGCCTCGTACATACGTGTGTAATAAGTTCTTATGTAGCGGTGGGATTTGTTCAGCGCGCAGTTCAGTATTACGATATCGGGGTGCTCGACCGCGGCGCGAAGGCACGCGGGCATAAGCCGCGGCGTTGTCGCGAAAACGACCTTGCAGCCCTCGTCGATCGCCTGCTCGATGACCTTCAGCGGGTCGTCGTCCATAACATTTGTGTAAACGATGGTTTTGATTTTTTCCTCAAATACCTTCTGGATATGTCTCCTGCCGAGCTCGTGGTCGTGAACCCAGCCCGAGCT
>JAHLBL010000159.1 GCA_020625635.1 bacterium | reverse complement strand
CCGTACTCCCAGCTGCCGTTCTGGAAGAATACTGCGTCGCCCTTGATGAACTCTGTCTCAGCCTCAGCGCCTGTCTTGGAAGCAAGCTCTGTAGCCTTGCAGGTAGAATCTGTGATGTAGAGATCCCAGATGTTCTTGTAGTTCTCGAGGAATGTGCCCTTGATAGCGTCTGTATCGCTGATGCCGTCCTCCTGATACTCGAAGTAGATGGGAAGGTTGGCAAGGTGAGTCTTGAATCTCCAGTCAGAGGAGGAATCCATACCCGCTGATGTGAACGCGCCCTTTACGCCGAGAGCGTCCTTGTTAGCCTGGATCTCGTCGGCAACAGTCTTGAGCTTCTCAAAGCTGTTGATCTCGTCAATGGACTTAACGGAAGCGAAGTCGCTGTCGCAGTACTTCTGGAGAAGTGTCTTGTTGTAGATGATACCGTAGGTCTCGATTACATAAGCGATACCCTTAACGGTGCCGTCGGTGTTCTTGAGAGCGAAGTCCTTGGAGGTAAGCTCGTTGTAGATGTCAGCCTGGCTTAAATCCTCACAGAAGTCATCCCACTGTGAAAGACCTACAGGGCCGTTAACCTGGAAAAGTGTAGGAGCCTCGTCCTTAGCCATTTCGGATGTAAGTGTCTGCTCATATGTGCCCTGAGCAGCTGTAACTACTGTTACGGGGATGCCTGTCTCTTCGGTGTAAGCCTTGGCGAGAGACTGCCAAGCCTTATCCTGCTCAGGCTTGAAGTTAAGGTAATAAACCTTGCCGTTCTTAGCGTCGCCGCTGAACGGATTGTCACCGGAAGAACTTCCGGAATCGTTAGAACAGCCTGCAAGAGCGGATACGGACATAAGACCCGCAAGACCGATAGCAGCTATTCTCTTAAGAGTTGTGCTTTTCATAGTGAATCAACCTTTCCTGAAAAATTTCGCATAATTTAGCGCTATGCCAACGCGTGAGCGGTTGCAGTTTCCGCGAAAGAAGGCGCAGAAACAGTATTTCAAAACTCCCTCATTAATTAGTATGATAACACAATCTTTACCAACTTGCAATAGTATTTTTATTAAACTTTTGTAATTCACGTCGGCTGATTTCAATATTTATCGACATTTTGAACATTACATAATTGTAACAATATATCTGTGGAAAAACCGCGTTTGTTGTGTTATCATTAAAGTTGAATTCACACGCAAAGGAAGCTGATTATGAACAACGAATCCGCTTTTATAAGGTTTTTCAGATTTTTCCCGAAGCTGATAGCGGCTCAGCTTATGTTCGCCGTTCCGCTGGCGGTCTTTACCGCTGTTTTCGTCCTTATCGGACAGCTCAGCGGCTTCAACAACATCATACTGTGGAGCCTCGGAATCATCCCCGCGATGCCAGCTATGGCGGGACTCACCGCCGTCGTGCGAAAAATCGCTGTTGAAAAAACCGACCCCGACATAAAAACCGTATTCTTTACGGCGGTAAAAGACAACTTCAAGGCGTTTCTCGTGTACGGGCTGTTCGTCTACATCGTTCTCGGCTGCACGTTTTTCTCGGTGCTTTACTACGGAAGCCTCGCAGCGGTTCAGGGAACGTACCTCTCTATGCTCTTTGTCTACCTGCTGTTTACAGCCCTTCTCACGGTGATGATGTTCTACATCCCGCTTATGACAATAACCTACGAGCTCAGGCTGCGCGACGTTTACAAAAACGCCATGCTGCTGATTTTCGGTAAGTTCCTGCGCAACCTCGCCGCTCTCGGACTTGTGATCCTGTTAACCGCGATATCGTATGTGGCGATCGTTTTCTCGGCGGGCTTCTGGTTCTGGATAGCGCTCTCGCTTGTCGTTCTGTTCTATCCCCTGCTGTTCTGCTACATTTCGGTTTCGATCATCTCGAAGCCCCTTCAGGTGGCGGTCGGCGATTTCGTCAACGTCACAAAGGAAGAGGACGACTCAGCGGACGACGAAGCGATCTCGGAAGCGCTGAGCCACAGCGGCGACAGCGACTACGTATTTGTCAACGGCAAGATGATAAAGGCAAAACGCGATAAAGATAACGAATAATATAATTACAGGGTGGCTCGAACGAGCCACTCTGTTTCTGTAGTAAGGTATCGGGGGAGGCTAAGAACAAACGAGCCTTCCCCTATATTAATATGCTGTATTGATAGTGGAAAGTGATAAGTTATAAGAACCATAAAATTTTCTAAAGCGTTGTGATTAAACTACTTTGAACTTTTCACTCAATACTTTTCACTATTGAAATACATTTGTACATACGGGACTGCTCTTATATTTTTAGCCAATCCCTTTTTATCCGTAATAATCTATACAAAGCATCGTCAGGTCGTCGAAGCGGTCGGTTTCACCGACGAACTCGTCGACCTTCGCCTTTACCCCGCCGATGATCTCGTCAGGCTTGGCGTCGGGATTTGTATTCAGCGCGGCAATCATTCTGTCCATACCGAACATATTCTCCGCGGAGTTGATAGCCTCGGGAACGCCGTCGGTATACAGAAACAGCGAATCGCCTTTTTTGAGGGTGAACTCGTAGTTCTTGTACCTTATCCCCTCCATACCGCCGACAATAAAGCTGTGATTGTCGTGGAGCTGCTCGAACTCTCCGCCGTTCTTTCGGATCACGGGATACTCGTGTCCCGCGTTTGCGGCAGTGATCCTGCCCGTGCGGATATCGAGGATACCGAGCCAGACGGTCACGAACATATCCGCCTGATTATTGGAGCAGATACGCTCGTTTACGAAGCTGAGGATCTCCGCGGGCGTACCGCCCATAAGTGTTCTGTCGCTGATGAGGATTTTCGTCGCCATCATAAACAGCGCCGCGGGAACGCCCTTGCCAGATACGTCAGCTATAACCATCGCGAGGTGATCCTCGTCAATCAGGAAGAAGTCGTAGAAATCACCGCCGACCTCCTTAGCCGTGTACATAGCCGCGTAAATGTCAAATTCACTGCGCTCGGGGAATGCAGGGAAAATCGTGGGAACCATACTGCTCTGGATACGGTTCGCAGTATCGAGCTCCGCCTTAACGCTCGCCGTAGCGCGGGAGATCTCCGCCTGCTCGAGAACTATCGCGTGACCGCGCTTGGCTATAAGCACAGACACCATCGTGATCACCATAAAAACAAGAAGCCTCGGCAGGAATCCGTGAAGCAAGGTTCTCAGCAGGACGCGAACGGGGTCTGCTCCCGCGGACGTTATCGTCCTGCGCAGCCCGCCCTCAATAACTATCGCGGTGCCGTCGGGAGGAGCGGGATAAAAATTCAGATCGACTATGCCGAAGTACAGCGCCGAGATACTCGCGACCGCGAGCAGCAGGATCGACGCTATGGCTACGATCATCGTGAAGCCCTTGGAGAAATAGCGGCTCGAGACAAGCACGGGCAGCACCATTAAAAGCAGCACGTTGTGATTCAGCACACTGAACAAATCGGTACAGACCGCGAGCATTGACAGGATCATCACGTATTTCAGCCAGCGTTTTCTCTTTTTTTTGAATATCTTATAGAAAATCAGCGGGATCCCGAGCAAAAGCATTCCCTGAGCGGCAAGCATATTCATTCTCAGCTGTGGGATCGTAAATACGCCGAACAGATTCAGCACCCACGACAATAAGAGAATAACCGCGCAGAACACATCAACCATCGCGGCGAGGCGGTTTGACTGGAATTCGTTGTCCTCAAAAATCTCGCGCGTTTCGTCGTTTTCATAAACTTTAAGATAAGTTTTGATACTGTCAATCATCATCTCACCTCAAAGCCTTTTTTATTCTGAGAATATTCTGACCGTCTCTGTAATCGTAATCGATCATATCCATATATTTTTTTACAATGAAAATACCGAGCCCGCCGATTTGTCTTTCCTCCGCCGAGAGAGTCGTGTCGGGCTCCTTTGCCTCGAGAGGATTGAACGGCTTGCCGTTGTCCGAGAAGGTTATTATTACGGACAGTGGGTCTTCCTCAACCTCAAGCCTGACGGTAGCGTCGCCCGTCTCGGGGTTGTAGGCGTAGTTGGCTATATTCCCGAACAGCTCGTCGATGGCAAGATCGATCTGCATCTCCGCCTTATACGGACAGTCGAGAGCCTCAAGCTCTGTGTTGACAAAATTCGTTACCTTCTCGATATTCTCGATAGCGGCTTTTATCGTTAACTCTTTCATGGTCATTTTTCCTTAAACAGTTTTCTCAGCAAAATCACGAGCAAGGTCGCGGAAGCCGCTGCGGCAACCGCCTTCGCGGCGGCTTTACGTACAAACGGCACGTTTAAATCAAGCTCGGTGTAAGAGGCGTTTATCATATATTTCAGCAGCGGCGACAGAAGCTCTCTCTGTCGTTTCAGAACGTCATATTTAAGCTGCGGCGTTCTGCACAGCACCATTGTGGCGCG
>JAHLBL010000158.1 GCA_020625635.1 bacterium | reverse complement strand
TTCTTTTTATTCGGGTTTACCCCAACTATTGACAGAGAGCCTACTTGCAGTCGGTGAAAAAAAGAATGGGTATAGACAATGAAAAATCCACAATATAAACTTCAAAGGAAATTTGATAATGTAAATAATTCAGAGCTATCAAAATAAGTGGTACCGAAGCGCGCATAATACCCGCTTCGCAAATAGGGAATGATGCTCTAACTTTACTTCTCATACAATCCTGATATTTCATTAACAGACAGTTTCCACTTTTATCGGGATTGGTTTACTGAGATAAATAAAAATAGACACTATCCTTATTTGTTAATTTGAGTATAACATACCAAACGCACCAAATCCGCCACAAAAAACAAGTAATAATTCGTTTTTAGAAGTATGAGTGAATTTTCGTGACTTTGTACAAACATAGAGAGAATTTTAATCACAAAGCAAGCGTTATATACGATAAAAAATGATAATTTATACATATTTTTTTGAAAATGTCGCACAAAAATTTACACGCGGCAAAAATACCGCGTATAATTGGTTTTATTCTATAAACAAAAAATAAATAATGTATACTATTTTACTCTGAATGAAAGCTTGCTCCAGCCACTGGTGTATCTCTCCTCATTATACTTCGAGACAGTCTTTACACGAACGTCATAAACGGCGTTCGGAATAAGATTCGTCAGCAAGACATTTATGTTCCGCGAGGGCTTCAGCCTGAGAACATTTTTCAGAGAAAAATCCTTTTCTTTTCTGAGCTTATACTGGAACACATATCCGTAGGCGCGGTAGTTCTGCTTCCACTTTATCCTCGCCTTGCCCTTTACGCTGGTGCGAAGATAGGTGAACTCAGGCTTTGAGGGACGGGTAAATACAGAGGTTTCGGTATAATGCTTACTCTCCCCCGACGAATTAAAAGCTGTGACGCAGACGTAATAGTCCACAGCCTGCCTGAGCTTTTTCAGCTTGTATTTTGTTGTGGTTATCGGTTCGGAGCGTATGAACTCTCCGCCGTAAAGACGATGATAGACATAATAACAGTCGGCACCCTCGACCGCTTTCCATTTAAGCTTTACCGAGGTCGGATTCGTTCTGACTATGTGAAGGTCCTTAACGTCGCCGACATACTGCTTATGAACAGGAATCGACACGAGAGCGACTATGATACAGGCAATCACAGCCAAGGAAATAATAATTGTAAGTATAACAGGGAGCTTGACAGCGCGGAAGCGTTTCGGTTCTTCCCTGAGATAACGCAGATTCGATGACATTTTTCTCATTCTTTCACAAGGTTTATCACACAAACGAACGGGCGGGCACAGAGACCCGCCCTTCGCTTCAGCTGCCGAGTAATACGACAGAACTGTTATTAATTATGCTTACTTAAGATAAGAACTGTCTTCGCCTATCTTGCCGCTGATGCCCGTAAAGCCGGAAGCGCAGCAGACGTAAACTCTCATATTCGCCTTGCCGATCGAGGGAACGGTAAGCGTTCCGCCGGTAACAGTCTGAATGTCGCCCGTTACGGCGTCAATGTACTTGCCGTCGGGCAGGTTCTTAAATGTAGCGCCTCCGCTGACAGCTACGCACGCTAGGGAATCAACGCCCTTCTCAGCGTCCGTATAGCGGCGGACATACGCCATATTGCCGTTTACGTAGTTGGAGCTGATCGTGTATTGTCCCTTCTGGAGAGCGGGGACAGCGCGTCTGATAGCGTTGAGCTTAGTAAGATGCTTACAGAGTGTCGAGTCGAGTGTTTCCTTGACTTTTCCCGAAGCTGTGAACTTGCTGAAATCAGTTGCGGAAACATCACCCTCGAGGTAATCGCCGTAGTAAGCGCGGCAGGTTTCGCTGAGAGGAATATTCGGACCCTTGTCGATGATATTGCCCTTGCAGAATTCGACCTCGTTTCCATAGTAGAGGCAGGGAATTCCGCGGAAGGTGAACATCAGGTTCATATTCTCTGCCCATGCCTGAGTACCGCCTGTATAGCCGACAGCCTGATTGCCGTCGGGGCTGTAGTCGTGGGACTGAACATACATAACATTCCATGTGGAATCGTTAAAGTATTTATCCTCGTCCTTGGCGGCGTTGAACGCGCCGCTCGCGTTATCGAAGCACCAGTGCATTTTAAAGTCAATGGCGTTCATACCCGAGAACTTGCTGTAGTCGGTCTTATGATACTTGATTCCGTCAAGGAAGCAGTTATCGGATGTGGGCTGTTTTGAGGTTGAGTCGTACTCTTTGTAATGGTCAAAGGTAAGATTCATATTGTTGTTTACGGAATCGGCGTCGCTCTTGTCGCTCCACTTCTGCGCCCACTTATTGTCGCTCTCCTTCCATGTATAGAAGGGAACGGACTCCTGCGCGTGGTCGCGGTACCATGTCTGGGTATAGCGGCAGCAGATTTCACCGAACATATAGAAGAACGGATTACCAGCATCGGCAGCCGCGTCGAGCATCTGCTGATTGTACATCATATTCAGCGAAAGTCTCGGAATATGACGAACCGTATCGACACGGAAAGCGTCAACGCCCATATTGATATACTTTGAGTAAGCGTCTACCGTGTACTGAGCGACAGCGGGATTCTCGGTATTGAGGTCAACGCAGTCACCCGCGATCTGGCAGTACTTACAGGTCCAGTCATCCCAGTTAAGGCTCTGGAAATAGCCTGTGTGCCAGTAATTCTTTGAATTGTATTTATCGGACTGTGAGATCTTATTCTTTTCGTAGTCCGTAGACGACGGATGCATAAGCGTGGAGTTGTTCTCTCTGATGGTTGTGTTCTTCATCAGATTGAGACGCGCGTCATACTGAACGGCAGGCTTGAGCGCCCAATACTCCTCGGCAGTGCTGACGCCCGCGATATCGAGCAGCTCCTTGGTGGGGATCATACTCTTTTTAAGGTCGGAGAGGTCGGCACTGTAATCCTTAGTGAACTCCTTGCAGAGATTCGCTTCACCGAAGTTGCCCGTGTGGTTCCAAACAACGTCCTGAACGATCTTAATGCCCTTGGCGTGAGCCGCGTCGATCAGATCCTGATATGTAAAATCGGAGCTTTCATATCTTTTATCGACCGTCGAAAAATCAAGAGCGTGGTAGCCGTGGTAATCGTAACCCGAAGCGTTCTCAACTACGGGAGTAATCCAGATAGCGGAAAAGCCGAGCGCCTTTATATAGTCGAGCTTATCCGCGAGACCCTTGAAATCACCGCGCCACGCGGGGTCGGTGTCGGGGTTCTGGGCGACACCGTCGTCCCAGCAATGGACGTTGTTCTTCTTATCACCGTCATAGAAACGTGTGGGAATCACAAAATAGATGGTCTCCTCACGGAAATCGACCTCGTCAGCCTGAACTTCTTTATCAGGGTTTGAGGAACGCCATGACTTGCCCTTGTACCACCACTCGCCCGTGTTTCGTGTAAGCTCGCCCGAGAGCTGGTTTCCGCTCTCGTCGGTAAAGATCATATTGACCTTTGTGAGGTCGTCGAAGATATAGGTATACCAATCCTCACCCTGGTCAAAGTCCTTTACCATCTTTACACCGGGATACTGTGTCTCGATATTTACGGGCAGGGAGTTCCAGAAATAAATATATGGTTTGATCGTTTCGCTCTTGTAGTGAATGATGATCTGAGACGACGAATCCTCTTGAACGTCTGTCTTATCGATCTGCGCCGCGTTAACGGAAATAACGCATACAGATACCAGAATAAAGACGTTCAAGAGAAGCGCCGCATATCTACGGATATGTGACATCTCTTGAGCCCTCCTTTATCAGAACGATGTAATCAGATAAGCGACAAGCATCTGAATTCTTGTGCAGTCGTTGATCGTGATTCTTCCGTCCTTATTCGTATCAATTACAGCAAGGCTGGTGTCGATATAATCAACAGGCAGCGCAGCTATATGCTTCTGGATCGTTGTAGCGTCCTTGATGTTGACGTTGCCGTCGTGGTTTACGTCGCCAAGCTTATACTTACCGGGCGTAGGATTATCTGTACCCGTCTCAATGGGAAGCGTAGCAGAAGTAGCCTGCTCAGTTATCGAGGATACGCAGTCGTAGGTATACTCCTTTACGATCGTATCGTTGTGGGAGTTCTGAATGTATATCTGGAAGTTATACTTACCGAGCTTCGACGGAGTATAGGTGTAGGACTTCTTGGTGGTGTAGTAAGCTACGTTGCCGTTACCGCTGGGATCAGTGATAACGAACTTGTAGAACAGCAGGTTTGTGCCGATCTTGCCGCCGATCGCGTCCGCGGTGAAGGTGATGGCAGTGTTCTGCTTGATCTGTCCGAGTGTGCCGAGCGAATTTCCGAAGGAACGCAGGAACGCTGTTTCCAGAGTAGCCGAGTTGCCGATTTCAAACTCCATTTTGCGCGAGTTGGTATTGCCCGCTGTATCGGAAACGTCAACCGTTACGGTGTACTTGCCTACAACGGAGGGAACCCAT
>JAHLBL010000157.1 GCA_020625635.1 bacterium | reverse complement strand
GCGCGACATTACGTTCGGCGATATAGCCGTTCTGCTCCGCAGCGCTAAGGGAAAGGCGCGCAGAGCCGTTCAGTTCACTGAGGTTTTCAAGCGGTACGGAATCCCTGTGGTTTCCGACGAAAAGCGTAAGTTCTTCGAGGAAAACGAAATAAAGGTGATACTCAACCTGCTTCGGGTTATCGACAATCCGCTCAGGGACATTCCCGTATTGTCGGTTATGATGAGCCCGCTCTTCTCCTTTACGCCCGACGATCTGGCGGAGATACGCTCGCGCTATCGCAAAACGCCGATATTCACCGCCGTAAAGAAATGCGCCGCTGATAACGGGAAGTGCGCCGAATTCGTCGCTTTTATCGACAAAATGCGCACCGTTGCCGTAACGACCTCCGCGGATAAGCTGATAAGCTCCGTCGTTACTCTGACAGGCTTCGATTCTGTGACCGAGGCTATAAACACCTTTTCGTCCGATAATATCCGCCTGCTCAGGGACTACGCGCGCAAATACGCGGCTAACGGCTACAAGAACCTCACCTCATTCATAAATTATATTGACAGAATGAAGGACAGCGAATTTTCTCCCGACTCGAGCGGCAGTTCAGTCGATTCCGATATCAACGCCGTAAGAGTTCTCAGCATACACGCGAGCAAGGGGCTCGAGTTTCCCGTCTGCTTTATCAGCAGCACAGCGTCAGCCTTCTTCAAGCGTGATGAGGGCAGTAGCCTGATCCTCGACTCCGACAACGGCTTTGCCGTCAGATATACCGAGGATCTGATCCGCCGCGATACCGTCCAGCGCAAGGCGATGTCGCTTATGCTCAGAGACAGAAAGCTCTCCGAGGAGATGAGAATACTCTACGTTGCGATGACACGCGCCAAGGAGCGCCTTATAATAACCTCGGCTCAGAAGAATCCCGAAAAATACATTATGGATATCGAGTCGCGTCTGACCTCGTATCCGCTTCCGTCGTTTGTCGTAAAGAGCTTCAACTCTTTTTCCGACTGGCTGTTCGCCTGCGCTGTTGCGCATCCGTCCTGCGGAGAACTGCGGACTATGACTCGCGCGGCGACCGATGAGCTCCTCAGACCGTGGGTATTTATATCGACAGATAAGCACACAGGTCTCACGCCCGACAGCTTTTCCGCGGCTGAAAAACAGAGTGATACTGTCGACACCGCGCAGCCCGACGAGGAATTCCTGCGTGAATTCAGGGACAATCTCAGCTTTGAATACCCGTACAGTCCTCTCTCAACGTTGCCACAGAAGGTCAGCGCCTCGGGCTTGTCCCATAAGGATAACAAGGTTTTCAGCAAGCTTCTCCGAAAGCCGTCGTTTCTCGACGGAGCCATTTCCGACGGAGCTGAGAGAGGAACGGCGTTCCACAACTTCCTCGAGCGCTGTGACCTTGAAGCCGCTGTCAGCGACAGCCGGCGTGAGGCGCGGAGGCTCTGCGATAACGGCTACCTCACCGAGCGTCAGCTTGAACTGCTCGATTACGGGCGTATCGACAGCTTTATGCGCGGAGAGCTTATGAGCAGAGTGCTTAAAAGCGATGAGGTTTACCGCGAATTCACCTTTACCGTTAAGATTAAGGCGAGCGAGTATGATCCCGAGATCGCCGAGCCCTTCTCCGACAGCGAAATCATTATGCAGGGCGCAGTTGATTTGATTTTCATAGAAAACGGCAGAGCCGTAATCGTCGACTACAAAACCGACAGGGTAGGGGACGTCGAAAAGCTCAGGGAGATCTACCGCCGCCAGCTTGAGCTGTACAAGGGCGCGGTCGAGGAAACCCTGAACATAAAAACAGGCGAAGTGATAATCCACTCCGTCCATCTTAATCAATCTGTTATCTGTTCGTGATCCCGACCTCGGACTTTCAGGCAAATAAATTGAGGCTGACCTTTCTTCAGGTCAGCCTCTTTCTGTCTGCCAAGACTAAATCAGCGTTTGTTATTCTGCCGTCGCGGTTCATATCCGCGGCGATTTTGTATTCGCCCTTCAGCTCCTCAAGGTCGAGAACGTAGTCCATCATAATGTATATATCCGAATTGTTAACGGTTCCCGTTCCGTTTACGTCTGCGGGAAGAATAAATGTATACTGTTTAGTATCCGACGCTCCGCTGAGAACAAGCTTCAGCCCTGTTCCTATGTACGCTGTGTGCTTGCCCTCAAATTTAATTTCATATCCGTCACAGCAGATCGATTCTTTGAACGACGACCGCGTTGTGCGCGGCGGTACATAGATGTAACTTCCACTGACATCATACCCGCCGAAGCTCAGCTTCGCGGATGGATTCTCCTTGTCAGCTTTCTCCGTAGGGGAGATCGTTTCCTGTCTGAAAATATCCGTGCCGTACGTTTTATATGTTAGGCGGATGTCGTTTTCGTAAATCAGAACAAGCTTGTTTTTATAGCCGAACATCGCCGCAGGGGTGTTTTCTGTTGCAGAGGAGGCGTACTGCTCGTGAGTTTCTTTATCAAACGCGATCAGTATGCCGTTCTTATATCCGACATAGCAGTCGCTGAGACACGCGACCATTTTGCCGCAGCCGAGGTTAAAGCTATCGCCCGACAGTGTGATGATCACTCCGTTGTTATCAATGAACGCGTTATCCGATATGCTCACTGCAGACGCGGCGGGAGTAAGTGAAAGAACGCTTTGCTCAGTCGACTTGCCGAGTCTGAAAAGCCCCTTGTGATTTATCCCGTAAACCTTTGCGCCGCAGACCGTTAGGCTCTGATACCTTTGCGCGGTATCTGTTATGATCTGCCCGTCGCTTCCGAACACGGTAACGATCCCGTTCGGCTTTATAATATAGAATAAGCCGTCGCTGTCAGCCGCTATTTCCGCGTTGCCCGCGGATATATCAAAATCTCTGATTTCGATTTTTCTTACGTTTCCGTTTTTAAGCCTGTACACGTTCGTCACCGAGCGGTTGCTCTGTGACGATGTGAGCGCGTATGCTGTGCCCGACGTGATTCGGTAATCAATAACGGGTTCATCAAGGCCGTACGTATAATCCGATTGCCCGGGATAAATCCGCTGTACGCTGAGCCTTGAGCCCGATTTTTGCGCGCAGTAAATCCCCGAATTGTCAATAGAAAATTCGGAGGATAAGCGGGTTGATTTTTCTGCTTCAGCCTTGCTGATTATCAGCAGCGAAAGTGTCACCGTGAGAAACAGGACAGCGATTGTGGTTTTGGTAAGTAGTTTTCGCATATTCGACATTTTTCGCGCCGTAGAGTAACCTTGAGCAGAGCGGCGTTCACTGCGAGGTGTATATATTTTCTTATTTTATTATGTTATCAATTTCGTTTACAAAAACATCCATTTCATCAAAGACAACTTCTACAATAATCGACCAGTTTATTCCTTCGTAATCGTGTACCAAGCGATGTCTTAGTCCGGAAACAACACTCCACGGAATGTCGGGATATTGATTTTTAAAATCCGAACTGAGCATATAAACCTGCTCACCGATATTATAGAGAGGTGTTGTGACTGCCCATTGTGAAAACTCATCGTTCAAAAGCAAATCACGTGTAATTTGGTGCTTTTCAATTTCTTTTTTTAACGAAGTCCACGTAAAGACGATTTTTTAATCCGTTCTGTATCCGATATTTTCATGTGATTTTGATACCTTCTTTCATCAGCTTGTCGTAGAATGAAGTATCTTTATCAATTTCACATATTTCAAAAGCGTCAACATCAGTATTGAGCATTTCTCTCAGCTCTTCGGCAAACGCAAAAATATTGGATTTTTTAAAATCCTTTCCGCCGAAAACAACGACATCGACGTCGGATTCGGGAGTTTCATCGCCTCTGGCATAAGAACCGAACAGCAGAGCATATTCGGCGTTATATCGCGCGAGCAGCGTTTTTATGCAGTTTTCAATATCAATTCTTGTCGGCATATACAAACTCCCTCCTTATTGATATTATTATACGTTACGTGAAAAACTATGTCAAGAAAAAACGGCAGCCGAAAAGCTGCCGCGGTTTATCAGTCCATTTCCCAGTTGTGCCATACGTTCTGGATATCGTCGTTATCCTCAAACATATCGAGCATCTTCTGCATATTGATTTTAGCGTCCTCGGACTCGAGCTTCGTGTAGGTGTTGGGAACCATCTCGACCTCAGCCGAAACGAACTCGTAACCGAGAGCCGCTATATCGTCGCGCACAGCGCCGAAGTCGGAGGGCTCGGTGTAGATTGTGAATACATCCTCGTCAGCCTCAAAGTCGGAAGCGCCCGCCTCGAGAGCGTCCTCCATAACCTTATCCTCGTCAGCCTCGAGCTCCTCGCGGTCAATAACGAGAACGCCCTTCTTCTCGAACATAAAGGTTACACAGCCCTGTGTGCCCATATTTCCGCCGAACTTGTCGAAGTAGTGGCGTACGTCGCCTGCTGTGCGGTTGCGGTTATCGGTAAGCGCCTCAACGATAACGGCGATTCCGTT
>JAHLBL010000156.1 GCA_020625635.1 bacterium | reverse complement strand
TTCCCCTGAAAGGGGAAGGACTTATTGAGCTCCACCGAAAGTTCCATAAAAAATATAAATACGGTCGGGAACCGTTGTTGTTTCCACAACCGACCTGTCTACACGACATCCACTTTCAACTTTCAACTTTAAACTTTCAACTAATCACTGACCAAGCCTTATCCGCCCACGGTAAGGCTGTGGATAAATAAATTTTTTGTGGGCGGAAAGGCTATGAAAATATGAGAGTAATAACGGGAGAAGCGCGCGGCAGGCGGCTCGTCACACTCGAGGGCGAGGACGTCCGTCCCACGACCGACAAGGTCAAGGAGGCAGTTTTCTCTGCAATACAGTTTGATATACAGGGCAGGACTTTCCTCGATTTGTTCGCGGGCAGCGGACAGATGGGGATAGAGGCTTTAAGCCGCGGCGCGGTGTCGGCTACCTTTGTTGACGCTTCGCGCAAGTCGGTCGACATCGTACGCAAAAACCTCAACACGGTAGGCTTTTACGACAGAGCGCGCGTTGTGCACGCCGACAGTGTGTCGTTTATCGACACGATACGCGAGCCCTTCGATATCGCCTATCTCGACCCGCCGTTCGGCAGCGGATTGCTGCAGCAATCGCTTCCAAAGCTTGCCGAAAAAATGAAAAAAACAGGAATAATCATTGTTGAAAACAGCGAAAAAGAGGATATTTTGCAAAATTATGGTGAATTTGTGCTTGACAGACAGAAACACTATGGTAAAATAAAAGTGTCTATGTACAGGCATAGGGATTTCGCGGACACGTAAACAGCGCGTTTGACCGCACTGCTTCGGTTCGTATGAATCGCCTTTTACACCTTATCAGCCCACGGTAAGGGTGCAGGATTTTTCTATAACTATTTGTGGGCTGAAAGGCTATGACGGTTTTTATGAAAACAACGGTTATTTGTCCGGGCAGCTTCGACCCCGTCACGCTCGGTCATATCGACATCATCACCCGCGCGTCGGGCATGTTCGACCATGTAGTCGTCGGTGTTCTCAACAACCTTGCCAAGAATCCGAGCTTCACCACCGAGGAGCGCATTGCTCTTCTCTCTGAAGCGACCACGCAGCTCGACAACGTCGAGATAGTCGGATTCGACGGGCTGCTCGCCGACTATACAAAGCAGCACGGCATAAACGCCATCGTAAAGGGACTGCGCGCCGTGTCGGATTTTGAATACGAATTTCAGCAGGCTCTCACGAACAAAAAGCTCAACCCCGAGCTCGAGACGCTGTTTCTCACATGCAACTCCGAGTATATGTATCTCAGTTCAAGTATCGTAAAGCAGGTCGCGGCTCTCGGCGGAGATATCAGCTCCTTTGTTCCCGAGTGCGTGCATGATAAAATATTGGAAAGACTAAAATCCAAATAATGTAAATGGGAGTGTAATAAAAAATGGAAAGACTTGACAGAAAGATTGAAGATTTAATCCTTGAGCTTCAGGATATGGTCAACGACGCTAAGGCGGTTCCCCTCTCCAAGGAGAGAAAGGTTATCATCTCGGGCGACAGGATTTTTGATATTCTCGACGAAATCGAGGACAACCTTCCCGCCGAGATCAGCTACGCCAAGAACGTAGTTGCCGACCGCGACGCTATAATCGCCGAGGCTAAGCGCAACGCCGACGAGATCGTACGCGCTGCCGAGGAGCGCCGCAGAATTATGGTAAGCGAGAGCGAGATCACCCGCGCCGCTGAGCAGAAGGCTAAGGACATTATCGCCGACGCCAAGAAGAAGTCCTCCGATATGCACAAGGCAGCAAACGCCTACGTCGAGGATATTATGCGCCGCACCGACGAGTCGATTACATCTTACGCTCAGGAAATCCGCAAGGCTCGCCAGAACCTCAAGTCCTCTATGAAGACAAACTGAGTCAAAACCCCGGAGGGGTTTTGACAGTGAAGAGTGAAAAGTGAATAGTGAAGAGTTTCGGTCGGGAAGACGGCTTCTTTTATGCGAGAAGTTCGTTTCCCGACCGTATTTATATGCTCCGCAAGCGGAGCTTGCATATTAATTCGGTCGGGCTTATGACGTTGTTTTTATAACAACCTATCTGCCCGACATTTACTTTCCACTTTCCACTTTCCACTTTTAACTTGAATTATACAATGTGCTGAAAAAATATTTTGAAATTTAGTTAAATTGCTGTTACTTTTTTCTTGCAATTTCGTGACAGATAGAGTATAATAGTTTACACGGTGGCAATTTGTGTCACAAAGTGGCTATTGTTAGTTCTGAAGTGGCATAATAGTTCAGGCTTTTGTAAGGAGGTGGCAGAATGTTCTCAGGCACATCAACTCATTCAATTGATTCCAAAGGCAGAATAGTTCTGCCCGCCCGTTTCCGTGAGGAGCTCGGAGAGTCCTTTATTATCGCGAAGGGCTTTTTCGACTGCGTTCAGGTGCTCTCGCTCGCGGAGTTCGAAAACCTCAGAAAGAACATAAAGGCGCTTCCCGCTCAGGCGGCGCTCGCGCTTCAGTACGCCATCATCGCGACCGCGGTTGAGGTCAGCCCCAACTCGCAGGGCAGGGTTCCCGTTCCCCAGAATCTGAGGGACGTTGCGGGTCTCAGCAAGGACGCGGTAGTTGTCGGTATGGACAACCGCGTGGAGATCTGGGACAAGGATAAGTTTGAGCAGATGCTCAAGGACAACCAGCCGACAGTTATGTCCGCGCTTGAGATGCTTAGTCTGGGGTAATACTATGAGTTTTTCGCATATTCCCGTGCTGCTTGACGAGACGATCGAGGGGCTCAACATCAACCCCAACGGAATATACGTCGACGGCACCGCGGGAGGCGGAGGTCATTCGGCGGCTATCCTCGGAAAGCTGACCGACGGCAAGCTCGTCTCCATCGACCAGGACCCCGACGCGATACGGACCGTAAAACAGCGCTTCAGAGATAATCCGAATTCAATAATAATAAAAGGCAACTTCAGCAATATGAAGTCGCTGCTCGCCGAGAGAGGCATCCGCCGCGTTGACGGCGTGCTGCTCGATATCGGCGTATCGTCGCACCAGCTCGATACGGCGGAGCGCGGATTCTCGTTCCACGAGGACGCGCCGCTCGATATGCGTATGTCGCAGTCGGGCACGACCGCGGCTCAGCTCGTCAACACGCTCCCTCAGCGCGAGCTGTCAAGAATAATCTATACCTACGGCGAGGAGAAATTCGCCGATTCCATATCGAAGGCGATCGTCAAAAGCAGGCAGGAGGCTCCCATCGAAACTACTCTGCAGCTTGCCGAGATAATAAAAAGCTCCGTTCCCGAACGCGTCCGCCGCAACGGTCATCCCGCGCGAAAGACGTTTCAGGCGCTCAGGATTGAGGTCAATCACGAGCTCGAGGCTCTCGAAAAGGGACTTTCCGAGGCGTTTGAGCTGCTCAGCGTGGGCGGAAGGCTCGCTGTTATCACCTTCCACTCGCTCGAGGACAGGATCGTCAAGCAGGCTATGGCGGGCTTCTGTCAGGGCTGCACGTGTCCTCCCGACTTCCCCGTGTGCGTATGCGGTAAGCATCCGCGGGCGAAATTGATTAACCGCAAGCCTATTGTGGCAAATTCAACAGAATTGAGCGACAATGTGAGAAGCAGGAGTGCAAAATTAAGAATTTGTGAAAAAATACTTGAAAATTCTTGAAACTATATAGACAACCATTACAAATTGGTGTAAAATATAACAAAGTTGTAAATACTTTGAAACACAAGAAATTGTGTTAACCCCGATATTTACTCACCATATCCTGTATTTTTCCGTATAAGAATATTAAATATTTCCCGCAGAATCCGACGAAAAAATTAAAAAAATGTAACTTTTTGTTATATTGGAATTATATGACGGATACTATGGTGTACAATAGATAACCGTTGAGGTAATTGGAATGGCATATGATAATACAACCGCAGCTTACAGCCTTGATCTCTTCAGAGAGTCAACCGCTCCGAAGCTGCCAGAGAAAAAGAAAACAGAAAAAAAGAGCAAAAATAAAGTCGTAACACTCCCGCAGGAAGCCCTGCTTAAAATCCGCAGACGTCACCACAATCCGTTCAAGGTATTTGTCGGCGCGGTCACGGGCGCGGTGATCACCGCTATAGTGGCGCTGATCATCGTGGGGCAGGTCCAGCTTACCGAGCTTAACCAGCAGATCATCAGCACGAAGGCTGAGCTGAGCACCGCGCAGAGCACGAACACCCAGCGGAATATGGCGATCCAGTCTAAGCTCTCGTCCTCCGATATCGAGGACTACGCGAGAGAAAAGCTCGGAATGACCAAGGCTACAAACGCCCAGAAGGAGTACGTTTCGCTCTCCAAGGGCGATAAGGCAGAGATTTCAAGAGCCGCCGACAAGAACTTCTTTGAGAAGGTCTGGGACTCGATTTCGGGACTTTGGTCATAACATCAGTGCTAATTTAATAGATATGTTATGGGAATAAGAGTTGAGATTAAAAGTCTTGACTCTTTTTCTGCTAATACTATAAGAAAGGCCGAGGTCCGGAGCCCTCGATTAACGACTGACG
>JAHLBL010000155.1 GCA_020625635.1 bacterium | reverse complement strand
GGCTCAGCGGGAACCTCGGGCTCAGCGGGAACCTCGGGCTCTGCTGCAGCTTCGGGTTCTGCCGAATCCTCCTCTACCTTATGACCGCAGAAGCTGCAAAAACGCATACCCTTCTCAATCGTCTCGCCGCAGTTCTTACAGATAAGCTTATCAACGGGAGCCGCGCCCGAGCGTCTTGTGCCGCAGAAGTTACAGAACAGCGAGTTACTCGGAATCTCCTTTCCGCAGTGCTCGCAGAGTACAAGACCGTTGAGCAGGAGGATCTCCTTTTTGTAGCCGTCGATATTGTCCTTGGACTGTCTGACCGCGCCTATCATAGCGTTAAAGCAATCCTCGCAGTCGTCGCGGTGACGGTTGTAATAAAGGCGACCGATTTGGGTAAATATATTCTCTATGTTAGCTTCCTCGCCCGATATCTTTTCTCTGAGCGCGCGGATCTCGGGTGATTCCGCGGGCTGCTGATTTCCGTAATACTTGTTAAATGCCATAACTATCTCTCCTTTTAATCGGAATTACATTATCAGTATAATCCCTGCGCCTGAATAAATCAAGCTTATTTATGCTATTATTATGCCCGATTATCGTAAAATTGCAAGGACTTTGTAATTTTTATCCCGCAAAATGTAATACCGAACAACGCAGTATAAGACAACGCCCGACATTTTCGTCGGGCGCTGCCTTTAGGGAAAATAAAGTATGAGAAATGGGTTATCGGTTATTTTACGTTCACCTTCAGCTTCAGCTTTTTGCCGTTGACTGTTACGGTGAGAGTTGTTTTACCTTTTTTAAGTCCCTTTACGGTGAGGGTATCCGCGGACTTTTTGGAGGCGATTTTCGCGTACCTCGTATTTTTATAGACGTTGTTTACGCTCGCCGCCTTGCCGCTTATCCTTACCCTGACGGTCTTTCCGACCTTAACCTTTACGGAGGCTTCGGAGAGCTTCGGATCATCCTTGACGGTGATCGTCGCTGAAACAGCCTTGCCGCCCGCGGCCTTATGGGTAATAGTCGCCTTACCCTTTGTCAGCGCGGTGAGAGTACCGTCCTTGTTTATCTTAACGACCTTTTTATCCGAGGATATGGTATCCCCCGATATTACAAAGAAGTCGCTCGGGACGAAGTGGTCTTTACCTGCCCTGACGGTCTCCTTATTTTCTTTCATAGAATTAAGAAGCTTTGCCGCCTTTTTAAGCTCCGCGGGATTTATAACGCTCTTTTCATAAGCCTCGCTGAGCGTATAAAGATTCTTTTTGCAGAGAATATAAGCCTGATCCGTTTCTCCGCAGCGGTAGATATATTTATCAATCAGGTAACAATTCAAACGCAAGGGATAAGCCTTTTCCTTAACGGAAAACTGTACGAGGTACTTTCCGTCGGAGAGCTTTTTATAGCTCTTTACGTTAATCTCGTCCTCCGTGTAGAGGCTGTGCTCAGCCGCGTTGACCGCGTCGAGCAGGGTTTGATACTTATACGGCTTGCCGTTGATTTTCGTAAAGGTGAAGAGCCCGACAGCCGACTTCGATTTTTCGCATACCTCTTTCATCTGCGCTATGCTGACGCCTCTGCCGATAACGTCATAGGTAGTGTAAACCTTGCCGTCCTTTATGAAGTAAAGCGCAGGGCCGCCCTCGGTACCCGCAACTCTGTACTCGCCGTCCTTCGCGCCGAACAGCGGTGAGTTTCCGAGCTTGGCGCAGCACATCATATATCCGCCGACCTCTCCTATCTCGCGGAAATCATAGGCGTAATAGCTCTTATCGAACGACTCGGCATAATCGGCAAATACCCTTTCGTTACCCTCGGTTCTGCGCGCCTCGACCTCGCCGTCGGTGAGCCCGCCGAGTTTTTCAAGGAAGCTTTCGTCGGTATGCTCCTTCAGAAAGCTCTCGAGAGTCTGATATTGTCCGCCGTGTCCGCGGTCGTACATAACGATATAATCATCGGTACTTACGGTATAGAAACGAATCTCCCAGCCGTTTACGAATCTGATCCTCGCGTTCGGGAGCTTATCGCCCGAATACTTGTCGGCAAAGTGATACAGCTCGATCAGACCGAAGGTGCGCGGATCATTATCAAAGCTCTTTCGTGTCCAGAAATCGCCGATAATGTGCTTGTTATAGCTTGAGTCGGAGAAGATAAGTCCCGCCTTGGCTAAATCCGCGGTTATCTCAAGCTCCCTGTCGGTGAGCTTTTTAACTGTATTATATTTTGAGAAAAGCTCAGCCGCCTTGTCCATATCATCGTCGTTGATAACGCCCTTGTCATAGGCTCTCTCGAGAGTATAGCCGACGCCGTCCTTTGTAATATAAACGCCGATGTCGTAGGGAATCTGCTGACCGGGGACATTGAAAACATAGTGTCCGATGAGCTTGTCGTAATACATACATGTCTCATACATACTGGTGGATATGAGCACGTTGAAATCATCATATTTCTTAAAGTCGATGATCGTATGCGGATCGAGACCGCTCTTATAAAGAGCGTTTATCTCCTTTTCGGCATCATCGCCCAGCTTATGCTTTACCGTAAACGGGAAGCGTACGCCCTCAGCCTCCGCCGCGCGGATAAGCCTGATAAAAGGCGCTGCGGGATAGTCAAAATATCCGCCTGAGTTTTCCGCCAGAGCATGAGCCGTGCTGAAGCTTCCGTCATTATTTTTACCCGCGAAGTAAAGGCACGCGCTGTTTTTGCACTGAGCGGGGCAAAGGATATCGGTGAACCTGTAGTCGAACATCGTAAAATCCTCACCCTTTTCGGTAAGGTCGCCCTTGCCCGCGTAGAAGAGAACACGTTCCCTGTCCTCGCCTATCTTGGCTATCCATTCGGTATCTTTGAACGCGTCACGGTTTTTAAGGTTTTCATACTCATACTCGGCGTTCTCCATAACCGACCAGTCGCCTGCGGTACAGAAACCGTTCTCCTTGACCTTTGCGTAAATCATATTTACGATTTCCCCGAGATCGCCGTCGTCAATGAGCTTTTCGTCATAAGCCTTTTTGAGCGGAACAAACCCGCCGTTCCAACCAAGCTCCCTGCAAATACCGAAACAGGTGTCAAAGGTGCTGTCGACAAAGAAAATGTACTTGCCGATTTTGCGGACGACCTTGCCCTCAAGCGGCTCCCCGGGACGGTAAACAACGGGAAGCCCCCTTACTGTTCCGAAAAGCTCGCCCTCAAACGCGGGCAGCTCTTCGCCTGTTTCGTACTCTGTGTCCGTTTCGGTCGGCTGAGTAGGATAAATGCAGATAGGCTCGCACTCGGAAGCCTTCTCGGTCGGCGGCTCATCGGCGGGCGGATAGGCGCAGATTATCTCAGGTCCCGAAATGTCAGAGGAATCGTCCGCCGCGAACGTTGTCGGTACAGCTCCAAACATCATCATTACGGCTAAACAAACCGCGATTATTTTTGTAATTTTCACACTAATCTCTCCTTTGCTTTTATATTAAAACTTCTAAATCATATAACCCTGCCGCTTATGTTACCTTGACCTTCAATTTCAGCAGGCAGCCGTTCACCCTGAGCCTGAGGGTAGTTCTGCCCTTTTTCAAGCCCTTTACCTTTACGACGTCGGCGGTGGTCTTGCTGACTATCGCGGCGTACCCGGTCGACTTGTATTTATTCTTTACCAAAGGACATTTACCGACGATTTTTACCGAAACCGTCCTGCCCTTTTTCAGCTTTATACTGTTCTTTTTCAGCTTGGGACTTGTCACTACCTTAATAGTGAACTTCAGCTTCTTCTTTCCGACCTTGGCTACGATATAGGTCGAGCCCTTTTTAAGGGCGCATACTCTTCCCGAGGTCTTGCCGACCTTGGCTACGCTCGGGTTCTTCGAGGTAAACGTGACCTTCTTCTTACCCTTGTTCAATACTGTAAGAGTAATAACGCGTCCGCACTTTACCGTTGCGGTCCTTACGTTCAGCTTGCATACATTGTTTACCGTTCCGTGTTCGTCCGTTTTTTTATCCGTTGTTTCCTCGGAAGGAAATTCAGTTTCGACGGGGTCTGTCTCTAAATGAATCCCCGTAGGATGCTCGATGGGCTTCGTGGATTCGGGCTCGGTGGGCTTTACTGTATATCCCGTAGGCTGAACAGTATTCCCCTCGGAGTCGGAGGTTGTCTCCCACGGCTCTGTCGGAAGATAATAGCTTTCCGTCTCCGTAGCATACTGATGCCAGTTTCCGATGAGAAATTTATCCTGCCAGCCGGTAACCTCGAATATTGACCCGTTTACAGCCATATCATATGTCTGAGCCGTAATCTTGCTGAAATCATACGTCTGCTCGTCGGACGGCATTTTGACAAAGGTCACATAGCTGCGCAGAGCGTCAAAATCATAATACGAGCCGTCGCTGCTCTTCTTTCCTCCGCGCCACTCTCCCTCTTCTCCGTCGTCCCACGTAAACGCAAACCAAGCGGAGTCGGTCTCCGCGGCGGAGTTCGGATAAAACCTGACAAAATTTGCCGCGCCCTCATTGGGCTCGGTCGGCTGTGTTTCACTGACGGTCTGAGATTCGCTTACCGTTTCGGAAGGCTCCGT
>JAHLBL010000154.1 GCA_020625635.1 bacterium | reverse complement strand
AGAGCGTAGTTCTGGAATACCATCGCGATATCTCTGTCCTTCGGTGTAACGTCGTTACAGAGCTTGTCGCCGATATAGAGTTCGCCCTTGGAGATGTCCTCAAGACCCGCGATCATACGGAGAGTTGTGGACTTACCGCAACCTGAAGGACCAACGAGAATGATAAACTCTTTGTCGTCGATTTCAAGGTTAAAGTCAGTTACAGCTACAACATCGCCGTCGTAGATTTTATAAACATGTCTTAAACTTACATTTGCCATACATTATTCCTCCAAATAATGAAAAATATTTCAACATCAATATTTTAGCATTATCAAGTAAATATTACCAGTCGTAAAGTAAACAAACTTTTAGCTTTCTTTTCGTATAAAATGGGGACGATGTAAAAAAGAGTTTACTATTTTTGTGCTATTTGACAACAAAAACTGCACTTTTTTCCTCTTCCGTTAACTCTCTGCATTCCGAGAGCGCAAGGCTTTCGTCAAGCTCAAGCCCGCCGATTTTTACGCGCCTGAGATAAGTTACGGTCAGTCCCAGAGCAGAAAACATCCTTTTTACCTGGTGGAACTTGCCCTCGCAGATTTCTATGAACACCTTATCGTCAGCGGCTTTATACACTCTCGCGGGGAGGAATTCCGTTCCGTCGCGCAGCTTTATGCCCGCTTCGAGCCTTTGCGCGCCTTCGTCGGTGAGCTCTCCGTCAAGCGTAGCAAAATAGCGCTTGTAGACGTGGGATTTAGGCGAGATCAGCCTGTGAGCCCATTTTCCGTCGTCGGTTATTATCAGCAAGCCCTCGGTGTCCTTGTCCAGCCTTCCCGCGGGGAAAAGTCCCGCGCGTCTGAGCTCCTCGGGCAGCAGCTGCAAGACGGTGTCGTCGAGCCTGTCCTCGGTCGCGGATACAACTCCCGCGGGCTTGTTCATCATAATGTAGAGATGCTCGCGGTAGTTGATCTGCCGTCCGTTAACTTTTATCTGAGCGGTTTCGGGGTCGAGCTTCAGCTCGGGCTTTGTGGCTGTTTCGCCGTTTACGGTCACGCATTTGCCCCGTATCAGCTTGGCGACCTCCCTGCGGGAGCCGACGCCCTGAGAAACCAGTATTTTATCGAGTCTTTCCATAGTTGATCGCTTTGTACGCTTCGCCCTGTATTCCGCTCGAGAGGTGAGCGCCTGCCACTCTGCCGTTGATTATCAGCAGGACCGCGGACATTTTACCCGTGTCATAGGTGACTTTCGCCGCTGTCTGCCCTCGGTATCGGCTCAGGTCGAAGCCTGTTTTCCTTTGAAGCTTGTTGTATTCTTCGTACGCGTCGCTGAATTCCCTTGGGATCGTGACGTTTTCGCTCCTCCTGCTGTCGGGCCTCGGCTTTATACCGAAGCTTCTTAGGAAGCTCTGCTCCTCCTCGGGCGTGCGGGCGAGAGCCGAGACCGTGTCCGAGCCCTCGGGAGTGATCGTGTCGGGCGGAGTCTGCGCGTGAGTTCTGAACACAATAACGCACGCGGTCACGATGATCGCTGCCGCGACAGCCGCGGCGGCAATCATGATAAATCTTTTCTTATTCAGCGAAACGATAAACATACTATCACCCGAAATAATATATTCGGATTATCTCAATAGTATGTCTGCAATTTCCTCAGTGCTTTCGGCGCGGGCGACGGGATCGTACTTTTCCATATCGTCGTTGTTGCCGTAGCCGTAGCGGCACGCGATGAAGTCCACGCCGCATTCCTTTGCGCCCTTTGCGTCGTACCACGTATCACCGAGCATGACCGCCTCGCTCAGGTCGTCCCTGCTTCCGCCGAGAGTTTCCACGGCGTAGGGGATAAGGTCGCGCTTGTCCTTGCGGGTGCTGTCGCGGTTAGATCCGCACACAGCGTCAAAATATCCGCTGAGCCCGAGCTCCTCGATCACGGCTATGGCGGTGGCTTCGAGCTTAGATGTGCACACGGCTAACTTCGCGCCCGTCTTTCGCAGCATCGTAAGCACGCTTTCGATTCCGTCGTACGGCTTGTTCATAAACCTGCCCTCGCGGGTGTAGACGTCCTTGTAGGCGTCGTACGCGTCGTCCCACAGCTCGGGCGGCAGACCGCACATATCCCTCAGCGTGTCGAGCAGAGGTGGTCCGATATATCTCTCGTAGTTCGAGAAATCGACTCCGCTTACGCCGAATTTTTCGCAGGCTTTTTCGAGTGAGTGGCGTATTCCCGCGGCGCTGGCGGAAATCGTGCCGTCAAGGTCGAACAGTATGTATTTATACTTCATACTTGCTGTTCGCCTTCTGCTGGAATTTTTCGGACTTTACGCTCGCGCGGGAGTGGGTTCCCTTTGCGAGCAAGCCCTTGCAGTCGCTTGCTTCGACCTCGAAGTCATAGAAACGTCCGTCGGTGACCTTTATGAGCGTGGCTTTTACGCTGACCTCCGCGCCGAGAGGAGCGGCGGCAAGGTGGTCGATAGCGATTGCCGTGCCGACGGTGCTGATGCCCTCGGGAAGGTCTTTTTCCGCGAGCTGAAGCGCGGCGTATTCCATCATCGCCACAACGGCGGGAGTTGCCAGAACATCAAGACATCCGCTTTTTATGCTGCTTGCGAGGTGATTCTTTTCTACTGTGATCGTGTATTGGAGAGTATCTCCGGGTTTAACCATAAAATTACCGCCTTTTGTTGTTAATAATATTTTTATATGGTACAATAATACCAAGTTTTTATGAATTGTTCAAGTTCGGCAGGTGAAAAATTGAAGCGCGAAAGGATAAATTATATCGACGAACTGCGGGGACTTCTGATGATACTCGTTATACTTTATCATCTTCTTTACGACCTCGCCCTAATATTCAGATACCATGACGCGGCTCAGCTTCTGCGGAATGTGCAGCCGTGGCAGCCTTTATTGCCGCTTGGCTTTATTCTTATATCGGGAATATCGTTTCAGCTCGGCAGCAAGAATCTCCTGCGGGGCTTTAAGCTGCTCGCGGTCGCGCTGGCTATGACGGCGGTGACGGCGCTCGTAATGCCGTCGCAGATAATAATTTTCGGTATCATAGCGCTGCTCGCGGTTTCGATTATCATCTGTTCGCTGACGGATAAGTTTATCGAAAAAATCCCGACCGCTGCGGGGCTGCTCGTCTGTGCCGTACTGTTCGCGGCGACGTATAACGTGCAGTGGCATTCGGTAGGCGTCGGTGCATTCTCATTTGAGCTGCCCGAGTGGCTGTTTCGGACAGATCTGACTATGATGTTCGGACTGCGTACGCGCGGCTTTTATTCGTCCGACTATACGCCGATGCTGCCGTGGTTCTTCGCGTTCGTATTCGGAGTTTTTCTTGGCAGATATGTCAAAAATTCACCTGAGTTTTTGTGCAGAAAGCACATTCCTCCGCTCGCCTTTATCGGCAGGCACACCCTGATAATTTATCTGCTGCATCAGCCGATAATGGTGGGAGCGCTGTATATTATCAACGGGATGAAGTTCTGAGCTTGTAGAAATAATATGTGGAGTAGCAGTCCTTACGGGTTTCGAAAACTTCCTTTCCTACGCAGTCGTAGCCGTCGAAGCTGAACTTTTTGTCGATGGTTACGATATACTCCGTCTTTTTCTCGCGGATGAAGCGCTTCTGAGTACTTTTGATTTCGTCGTAGGGCAGGTTAAGC
The DNA here is from genome assembly GCA_020625635.1 of bacterium. Classification (GTDB taxonomy): domain Bacteria; phylum Bacillota; class Clostridia; order Oscillospirales; family Acutalibacteraceae; genus Ruminococcoides. The sequence goes on along the minus strand of JAHLBL010000154.1, from coordinate 908 downwards.
CCGCAGAAAAACCTGCAATTCGGGACTATTCCGCTCGCCGTGTAGAAGCCGCCGTCGAGAAAATCGTAGTTAAGCAGCGTCGGGTTGTCGCTTTCTGAGGCGATTGCAGCGAACTTATACTGAGGAAGGTCGTCCTTTTTGTACTTCATCATATAGATGTTCGGGCTGAGCGACAGTATGATCGCCAGTGATACGGCGAAGGACGCCGAGACAGTTACAGCGCGCAGGGCTGTTTTTTTGATATGGGAGAGGGGCTTTTTCAGTATGCGACAGACTAACGCCGCGCCGAACGGTGTAAAAACCGCCATAAGCAGCGAGTAGTAGGGGTAGGTTCTGCCGCCCGAGAAAGCGAAGAAAAACGTGCTCAGAACGGTTGTTATATAGAAGCCCAAAAGCCTTTTTGAGGCGATAAAGGCGTAAACGGCGCCTGCGATAATAAGCCAGAACGCGATATCGAAGAACTCCCTGAAGCTGAGATATCCCCAGCCGAGATTGCCGACGAACGACAGCGCGGAGCCGCTCTCGTCGGAAATGGAGTAAAGGAAAAGATTGTCGTAAAAATATACCTCGAACAGCTCCCGGAAAGCTCCCGTTACGATGAAATAGATCGCTACGGGTGCGGACATAGCGGCGATGCCGAGAAGCAGAAAGCCGATGGACTTAAACAGCTCCGAGAACTTTTTTTCACGCAGATACAGGTAAAGCATAAAGAACCCGAAGCCGATATAGAATCCGAGCATTGAGAACTTTATCCATAAAACCGCGGCTGAACAAACGCCGATAATGAACCATCCGAGCCTATCGGGTGTTTTTTTATTTATAACGGCTTTTACGCCGATGTAAAGGCTGAGCGCGAAAAACGGCAGGCACAGCTCCTCTACGGAGTCGCCCTGCTCAAATGCCTTTGA